>JAICXS010000423.1 GCA_025934615.1 Nitrospiraceae bacterium | reverse complement strand
TGGAGATCTTCAATTTGGCAACGTCTAGCCGGAGGAGGTCTTCAATCCACAGGACGGCCGGTGCGTGAAAATAGGAGGAAGCTCAATCATGCTCTCCACACAACGTAAATACATCGCCAAGCAAGTCGGGCCCTGCTCGGACTGTGGAAAAATGGCGCAATTGACGTGGGCCGTGGATCAGCACACGTCCTCTACCGTGAGTCTCTGTCCTAACTGCGTTTCAGCATTCATTCAGCGCCAGCATATGCCACCGGGGTGCTGCGGAGAATAATTGCACCGAAGAGAACACAGCTTTTCTACAGGCTTTAATGAAGCGTTTGTCCAGGCTTGTCTTCCAGAGAAATATTCGCCCTATCGAACGGTGTGTTGGCTTCTGGGTTTCTCTAGCCGATCGGTCCCATAATCTAAGGGAGTCAACGGTCCGCCTTGGAAACCCATGGCGATGGGCTCCATCGCTCGACCATATTCGTTTTCGGTGCCATTTCCTTCCACAACGATATAGTCGCCAACGTGTAAGCTTTGCCGAAAGTGATCATTGACATCCGGTGGAAGCCAGACCTGCGTTCCGCTCTTGAGCACGAGTCCTGAGACGCGACCGGATCGGTCATAGAGAAACCCATCAATCGGCCCTTCTGCTCGCATCTGCTGCACAGAGAGGATTTCCTTTCCTTGAGGAAGAGGACCTTCGAGGAAGGATGGAACTTGAATGGCGGCACCCGAATCGGTATTGACCATGGTGTCGGGTTCTACCAAAGGGAAATGCCTATGGCGGCGTCCTTCGATACGAATAGGCGTGCCGAGCTTCATCGCCGCGACCACATCACGCTGCAAGCGCGACGTGAACGCAACTTGCGCTCCATCGCTTAGCAAAAGGCCTTGAACCTCACCACGAGGATCCAGGATATATTGACGGATTATGCCTTGTGCCGCTGGACTCGTCTTGAGAAAGTCAGTGTCAGGGCCGCGCTGAGCATTCGCCCGCTCACCGGTCATTAGTGCCAGGATGAGGGTCGCGATTACTACGGACAATCCCATTGAAAACCTAACATTTTAGAGAACTCGATGAAGTCGTACTCATTCTAACCCATCGCGCCGTAAAAGTTTGAGCCAACGAGAGCAATGGTTTCTGCAGGGGCGGACACGTCATATCATAAAAGGTTTCGACGTGATGCATCGAGACCTTTCCTCTGCGAACTTCAATAGCCAGTAGAGGGATGATGGAGTAAAAGATGCTGATGCCAAGCGGCCACTGTGGTAGCCCTGTGGTGAGCAAAAAATGCCCGCGGCGCCTTTTGCATTGCCATGTAAAGCGACGGGCGGAGAGGGCGAACATTCGAAGTCGCAGTAATTGTTCCTCCGAGGGAACCAACCCCTCGTAAGGTCTCCAACAGAAGGAGACACTCTCATCAAAAGCCGCAGTTCAAATGTCGCCCGCCTTATATCGCTGCAGGCAACGTGGCTACAATCGTGAGGTCACACCAACTGTCATAAGTGGCGGAGAGGGTGGGATTCGAACCCACGGTCCAGTTGCCCAGACAGCAGTTTTCGAGACTGCCCGATTCGGCCACTCTCGCACCTCTCCGTTCCAAGCCTCGATCGTCAACTTTACGCTGAAGTCCATCCTTCTACCTTCAGCTCAGGCTCAACCTCGACCTTGGCCTCTGTCTGCCGTAGGCGTCGGAAAAAGGTCTGCATCAGTTCCTGGCTTTCCAGTTCCAATACGCCGCCGCACACTTCGACACGATGATTTAACCGGCGTTCGCCTGGCAGATTGAATACCGATCCACAGGCGCCTGCCTTTGGATCGCGCGCGCCAAACACAAGCCGCGACACACGGGCCTGGATGATTGCGCCTGCACACATGGAACAGGGCTCGATAGTCACGTACATGGTCGTTCCGGTGAGACGCCAGGTCTTGAGTCTCGTAGCGGCTTCTCGGATGGCGATGACCTCGGCGTGCGCAGTCGGGTCCTGCCAGACTTCGCGAAAATTGTGCACCTGCGAGAGTAACTGCCCGTCCATCACGATGACGGCTGCAATCGGCACTTCCCCTAGAGCAGGGGCAAGCCTCGCCTGGTCCAATGCCATCTGCATAAATTCCACATCTTTGTCACTAATGAACGACATAGCTCCTCAGCATAATCTGGGCGGACCTTAAGCAAACGGGCGGTATCTTAGCACAGAAGCTGTCAGCAATCAGCTATCTGGTTCGGGGAGGGCTCTAAGGTTGAATGCGGGCGGCTGGAAAGGCTTCGTAGCTCACGACTATGTCTGCCCGGCGAGATAAATGGTGCCGGTCGGTTGCGGACGGCCGCCCTCCGGTTCCAGGCTGACCGCAAATTTTGAGACGCGAGACAGATCCGGCAGGTCTTTCAGGACGACGCGGCTTTTATGACCACCGTCCGTTCGAAACGTTCCGGCGCTCATCGGCTTATCGACAATGGCCCAGAGCTGATACGTTTTCCCAGGGGGTAATTCCGGCATGTTGAACGCATAGAAAAAGGCTTTCTTGGTTTCGTTGTCATATAACAGAAGCGCGCCTGCGGATTTGGCCGATTCGATGCCGGCCAATGAGACGACTTTCACGTGCGCCGATCGAAGAAACGTCAGCATATCGTCGCGCTGCGCGAGCGCTTTTCGAAGTGCTGCCGTTTCCTGTTCTCGTCGTGAGAGTTCTTCGCGCGCGATATCGAGTTCGGCCTCCCGCTCAATGAGCTTGTTCCGGGTGTCGCTGACGGTCCCGATCCGATGCTCGACTTCTTCTTTCAGAGAGGCAAGCGCTTGCTCCTGTTGCGTGAGGTCCTGTTGCAGCGCCGCCGTTCGCGTTGAAGCATCGTGCAGCGCCGCCTCAATCTGTTCGCGTTGACCGGCTTCATTGGCGGCTTGCCTGTGCACCATCCAGGCGTACCAGCCGGTTCCGACAAGGAGGATGAGCA
>JAICXS010000069.1 GCA_025934615.1 Nitrospiraceae bacterium | reverse complement strand
CTTCGTCCCTGAGAGAGGCGATACGCCATCCGCTGAAAAAATTACGCCGATCGCGTCCCGGCTACTATTCTCGAGCGTCAGCTTTCCTCCGGGATAGCAATTGCCGCTTACGCGGGGTGCGCACTTTCCTCCCATCATGGCCCATTTGGCAATTTCAATACGTGTCATCGTAATGTAGTTTAGAAAACTGCCGTCCCATTGGCTATGGGCTCCGCAGGAATCGCTACCAGAAGGACGCGCGATTCCGGGCGTGAATCGATTCGACCCATAGGTATAACAGAGGGTCTGGTCAAAATACCCGGCATAGCCGCCGGGTTTGCCTGGATCATAGACGTTCGTGCCTGTCGGCTGAGTAGCAGGACTTGGAGGAGTGGACGTACTCGGGTGGTACGCTGAATTGTCCATGCTGCCGGAACTGTCCATTAGAAGAAGAATATTCGGCGGAACGACATTTGGAAGAAACGGTGGCAGCGCGGTATAGTCGCCATTGGACGGAGCGCTTACAGCTGCCGCCAGTACCGGAGTCGACTGATCTAACCAGACAAGCACGAGTAAGAGAACTAGCCCCACCATGCGTTCCATTTCGCGCTTCATGGTTCGTTCCTCCTCATCAACATCCAATCCGGCATTCTTAACATTTAATGGCATTCCGGCGTTTGGGCGCACTGATCATTTAGGAAGAAGCAACACAAGTTGATCGATCTGTCCTTGCCTGAGATGAAAAGCGACTCGATCCCCTATACTGATATTCTTCAATTCGACTGATCGTTCTCGATCGTCTTTAATCACAACGTCGTCAGTCAAGATATAGGGCTTACTGCCGACTACCACTTGCTTGGGGCCAGTCGATGTCACTTCACCGCGCATCATATTAATTACCGAAATCGTTGTCTGCCCCAAGGAAGTGGAAGGAGCCATGATCGATGCATTGAGTGCCATAAACGATAAGCCCACCCACAGGAATGTCTCTCCAAACCACGGGACAATCCAGGTTCGTCGCACTCTTTTCTTTTCGTCATAGTGGACGTTCGGCATAGGAGTCTCCCTAAATTTTTCGTTGACAACTTTGCCCGGTAGCTGTACAGGCATAGACAGCTGTGATCCGGCTCGTCGCGTTTGTCGTTGCATCCGTTGCGATACAATCGATCCTGTACATAATGTCGACTCCACCGCCCGCCGCCCCAGCCGCGGCCCCCTCGTAACCCGATGCAAACTGCATTGCCCCGCCGGATTTCGCTTGGGCATATAGACGATCGATATCTCCGCGCACCGTATAGACTCCGACTGTTTGCAACGTATTCGGACTGATGCTTGGATCATCGGCATTGTTGTCGTTTTGACCCATGATTTCGGCTTCTAAAATGGCATTCAATACCGGTCCAATCGGACCTGTTGTAGTATCCGGCACTTTTGCTTGATCAATCGTCTGCTGAATAATATTGACTCCTGTCCCCACGCAGGACTCGGCGGCGGTTGCGGCCGCCTCGCCGGTCCGCTGGAACCCCGCCATACGATTTTCCAACCCGGTGACAGTGAGCGCCGCGATACCGACAACGGCCATAACGACCATGACAACCATGACCGTGACCAAGGCCATGCCCTGTTGATCTCTAAAAACGCATCTAGCGTATTGTCGAGTCATAATTCCTTCCACCATTTCACAAGCCGATGTTCCTGACTTCAACGGTCCTTGTGATGATCCGACGCCGAGATTGTCTGTACGTCGCGGCCACATATCCCGGATCTCCTGGCGTTGATGGATTGTGATCTTCCACTATTACCGGACCGGCTGTATTGGCCTGCGCCACCGTTCCTTCGCCGAATCCTTGCTCATTTTGAGCTTCTCGAGCTACCACCGTGACACGCACTAATCGAATAGCGTCAGACGGTGGCGGACTAGTAGTCACCGTACTGTTGGGGATAAAGTCGGTCGCATCGAATATGTTATTAATTGGTCCTTGATCATCGACGATGAGATCTGCCAGTCCGCCATTGACGGCTAAATTGCAGCCGTCACACGCATACGCCAATTGCACGTCTTCAATGCCTTCTGCGATCGAAGTACAAGCGGTTGCTCCTCCTGCACCATTGCAATCTATTTGTCCTGCAATCAGTGGAGCCGCGATTCCGCGTGCCAAACACGGAACGTTTGCCCCGCAAATGGCGGCCGTATTGGCTCCTCCGGTCTGCATCACCTGATACGTCACACACTGAAGTAAGGAGACAAGCGTACCAGCAGGGAACGTTACCGGTGCCGCTATGGTCGATCCGAGCGTAAAAGTGTTGCCGGTTTGGGTTCCCAATGACGCGGAAATCACGCCGCCTATTGAGATGGAACCGGAACTAAACCCTGAAGCCGACACGAGCTGAAGAGGATTGGCGCTTGTACCGAACGGACCTATCGCAGCTGCGGCAAGTATCGTGGTGGTCGTCGGAACAACCATTGAGACTGAATCCGGACCTGTATCGACGCCGGCCGCATTGTTGTCCCGTGCGACAATGGCCGTACCACAGTTTCCTACCGGACCGATCATGCCGTACCCGGCCATCTTAATATCATGCGATAGGAGCTCCATTGCGAGTCGGCCATTCTGCTGTGTCTGTGCAGTTTGATCGTTGACACGAGTTGCTTTGCTGCTGCTTGTCAGGGCCGTAAACGCGGCAGCCGTGATAATGACCGCGACGGCTGTACCGATCATCAGCTCCAGCAACGTAAAGCCTTGCTGGCCGAGACATGTCCTGACTCCATTCCCGCTTTTCATGGCGCCTTCATTCCGGAGCAATCACACTGCTGAGAGTCACACGTTTCGTCCGCGACGGTCCCGTGCCGCTCCTCCAAAGTACCTGAACCGC
This sequence comes from Nitrospiraceae bacterium, assembly GCA_025934615.1. Classification (GTDB taxonomy): domain Bacteria; phylum Nitrospirota; class Nitrospiria; order Nitrospirales; family Nitrospiraceae; genus JAICXS01. Next base: position 5,196 of record JAICXS010000069.1, on the reverse strand, counting down.
TACCTGACGTTGGTTCAGGAACGGAATTGCCGCGTCGAATGGTGTAACGGTAACTACACCTTGGACTTTCGCCAGAGATGAACCTTGAAGTTGCGCGGCTTCGAGCCTGGATTTCCATTGCACATAGTCACCGGCGGCCATCACGTCTGACGTAGGTACGGTCGTGCCGTCTGTTGTGTTAATGCCGTTATAGAAACGGGCGTTACGACGATTAAACTGAACGCGCTCGACCATGTCGGCAGCCAAATTAGTGGCAAGAGTCAATTCGTTGGCATCTACGTTACGGCCTAGTGCCATCCCCTGCATCCCTGCCAACGCGAGGAGACCGACCGCCAAAACCGTAGCAGCCAGCATGCCCTCGATAAGCGTAAAGCCTCCTTTGCCGGTAAGGCGACGGAAGGAATTTGGCATGGCTGTTTTCCTCACAATATCCAACTTTAACTACTTGCATGTATTGGCCGCGCACCAGCGGATTTTTCCGCCGGGTGTGATCACGATAGAATACTTAAGGTTGTCGGTATTCGTAAGCGTAATAACTTGATCGCCCACAGGTGGACTTCCGGCGGGCGGCCCAACCCTAAGCCCTAATGAGCTCAGTTGAACGGTGCTCGGGACACTCGCTGGAACTAAGGCCCACGTAATGTTATTAACCGCTAGTGGAAGCGGGGGAAAGATTCCTCCGAAGCTGACTCCATTCACTCCGCAGTATGTTGTTTCGGGCGGGCAAGCGATTGGGCCTAGTGTCATGGTCACTGTTGTATTGCGATTCATAGCCGCCATACGGGCCAACGTTAGATTGCTGTGCATATCCGTGGTGGCCTGCCGCAATTGATAAGTCCTATTCCAACGCAAATAATTGGGAACCGCTATGGCGGCCGTTATCCCTATAATGACTACGACTGTCATCACCTCAAGCATTGAAGATCCGCGTTCGTTCGAACGAATCCGAGGCAAAGCCGTCGTTAAGGAAATAGACATAGCGGATAAAAGTGTAGCACGCGTTGTGCCGACCACCTTCCTTCCATCTACCGTCTATTAAGTATTTGAATTATGGTGTGTCTTCAGGGATGACGAAATTGGACAGGGATCGAATTAGGATCTCAATAGACGATTTCCGTCAGCTTAGTACTTTTCCTGCCACGTGCCGGGAGCGACGTAAACGATAGGAAGACCTCGAAATAGTCCCTTTCGAAAGTCGTGGTCATACCACAGCTCAATAGGATTGGGCGTGCTGGCGACCGGCAGGATTCGGCCTTCTATAAGAAGCGCTCCGAACACACGTGGCTGTCCCTCATAGAGGAGATCGCCAGGTGTCGAAAGGACGCCATTCAGATGAATGCCGGTTAAGGTGACTGGGACACGTGCGGCAAACGAAGAAGATCCATCATTGGGAGGGCTCAGGACCGGAACCGATTTTCCAACTCCGGTCGGTTTCAACCTCACGTTAGCGTTCACAACAAATAGTCCCTCGGCATAGTCCGTTTCTATCACGACCGTACCAAGATTGTCCGGACGAGGCGGCAATCGATCTAGGGTATCAATAAAGACAAGACCGCGATTGTGTCCGGCTGTTTGGGACTTAAAGGCTTCTTCAATTGTCAATCCGGAGCCCGGCGCGATCACGCCGTTGCGATAGAGTAATCCGCTCGTGTCACGAGTGTAATAGGAGCCATGTTGAATGGCATGCTTCTTTAGAAGCTCATACGGCCATACGTCTTGACCAAGACCAGGGAACGGATCCTGCCGCGCGTACACATTGGCAGGCAGCGTGGCCGGGCCTATGGATGAGGGAGTAAGGAGGGCATCCCCGCCGGTCCAAATTGTCACCCAACGATCTTCGCGACTCGCCATGTCTGCATAGGACTGTCCAGTAATTGGCGCGAGTCCAGTCTTGACAGGAACATCTTCCCGGCGCCCTAGTTGTACATTCCCTTTTGCTTTCAGGTCGCCCCAGTGAACCCAGACCGGCAAAGACGCGTCCGATCCCAGAACCACTTCACTGTTGCCCACCTGCACTCCTGTGCGAAGCGGTGGCGTGACGAGCGCACCGAGCTGCAGTGCAACGGTCCGGGTGTGATGTTTCGCGTTCGCGGTGATCTCGACTGAACACAGCAGCCCCGGCCGAATTGGCCCATACACTTTCAATGTTTGGATGCGCCCCAACGAATGTAACGATTGAAACCAGCCATCTACGGGATCATTTAAAAGACGATCTTGCCCTGACTGCGTCGCATCGTACAAAAGATCCGGCATAGTGCTGGTACCGGAAAATTGCGAACGGCCTGACGCATCGAAAAATGATGAGCCGCTGTCGGGAAGATCAAAGCGCTTGGACAAGACAGGACCCGCGTCACTGGGCGCTGTGTTTGTATTGTGAAACCACCGGATAATTATGTCGGAACCCGCTTCGGCCACATGTCGAGCCGTGGCTTCATCCTTATTGGCGGAGATCTGTAGGATTTCTTGTACGGCGAGATTCATCGAAACCATGCCCAATAGGGTGAGCATAAGTACGATCATAAGCACGCCGAGTAGCACCGCGCCTCGCTCGGAATGTATCTGTGCAGTCATGCCATTCACTCTCTGTTTATCACCCACGCAATGCAACTTCACTGATAACTCCTTGCCGATCATGGCCGACCGCGAGCTCGATTCGCACTCGCGAGACCGAGGCGGCATCGCGTGTCGGCTGACCTTGTCTGTTGAAATAATCCAATTGGAACTGTGTTACATCTCCGATGATTGCATTCGCGCCGCCATCGACTTGTCGCATGACATTTCTTTTTCCACCCGAGATAGCACTGAGGTAATAGCGAACTCGATTCGAAACAAACACTTCGCTCCCCGCCGGGAACGCGACGCCTAACGGCGCAGTGAGGTTCAATGAGGCTCGCCGGCCGTCTCGTGTAAGAACGGCTTCCGCACAGTGGTCCGTCGAACAGATGACAATGCGCTTTCCCTCATTCCAATTCGATCCATTGAGGACGGGCAGATCTTGCTGGAGTGCAGACACCGGCTCAGTGAGAATGGTCGTCAGGTTCTCCAGGTTGGCGGTGAACTCAAGCTCTTGAGCCGCTAGCGTCATCATGGCGGGCGTATCTTTCGGCGTACCCGTTCCGGCGAGACGTAGCTCCTCCTCCAGGACATGAAGGCCTAATCGCTGATCTTGGTGCCGACCGATAATGCTCTGCTGATTCGTGAGCTTCGATTCAAAGAGCGTCAGGGCTTGAAATGTGGCGGAGAGGATCACACCTCCGGCCGCCATGGCGACCATCACCTCAGCTAAACAGATCCCGGCATTGCTGGCTAGCGGATGTCTCATGGCTGTACGGCTCAATGAAGACCCACAAAAGTAGGATTGACGCGAAGTGTCCCGGTTTCGATCGATCTCGATTGTGCGCCAATCTGATACGTCGCCAGAGCTTTGATGAGAACCATCTCTGTGCTGTCCAGCGGACTGCTTCGCAGAGACTGAATCGTCCAGAGGAGACGAATGCCGTCTCGTTCAAAATATCCGCTAAAAATGCCGTCGCCGGATATGGCATCGCCGTGCATCCCATCATCCCGCATTTGAATCTCGGCGACGCCGTCCGCGTCTAAATCATCCATAAGTAACGCATCCCAGGGAGCGCTCCGTTTGACCTCTACACGCCCTTCTGCCATTGCCAATGCTTGAGATCCCTTCATTCCGTCTAGAAGCCCTTCATTCGCGTATTGAAACATCGACGTGACACCCAAGATGGAAAATGCCAAGATCACCATGGAGACCATGACTTCGATAAGACTAAACCCACGTTGATTCAAAATGGGCCTGGTCGCCGCCATCTCGGCTCCGTTACGCATTGACCCGTCCAGTAATCGTCACCGTCATCCGCCACCGTTCACCCTGACTATTCACAAGTGTGACGGTATTAGGGGTCGCCGAGCGTCCGCTCGGATAAAACGTAATAGACGGTCCGTTTGATAGAGCTTCTACCGTGAGACATTTTCTGGAAAAGAGGTATGAACGCAGGACAGAATGGGGAGCATCGACCTGTTCAGTACGAATCGAGGCCCCTGAGGGTTCGAACACGACTCGGATCTTCTCCCGCTGCGATATGGCTAAGTGGCGGGCGGCTCGGAGTTCTGCAGCTAATTCCGTCCTGGCGGCCTTCGCCTGATAGCGAGAGGCGGCTGAGGCAAATCCATCACTCAAGCACACCATAATCCCGACGATCGCCAGGACGGTAATGCATTCGATGAGCGTCACGCCGCGCTGATCCATTATCTCCTCCGTGTTAACCCTACGATTAGTCGATGACCGTGCTTACTCAAAAGTCATGCCTGAGCCGCATTTGCTCAAATCGTGCATGACTTTCCAGGCGTAGTGTAGAACCCTAATAAATACGTATATTTTGAAATGTTTCGAACTGCGAAGCGATGAGGAAATGAGCGCGGCGGGAAGAGATTGTCCTAATCAGATACAGACATCAGACAGTCGGATACAGGTCATCTGGTTAATGAGGTCCGGTCATGAACCCGATATACCAGCTAAACAGCTGATGGTGAAAAAACATGGAAATGACGGCCCCGAAGGCCAGAAATGGCCCGAAGGGAAGATATTGATCCCGGCGCAAAATTTTCAATGCCATCAACGCCACCCCGACGATGGCTCCAAGGATGGCGCCGATCAACATCGTGAGCAACACCGGCTTCCAGCCGAGAAACGCACCGATCATAGCGAGCAATTTAATATCCCCACCCCCCATGCCCTCTTTTCCGAAGAGATAGGGACTGATCCAGGCCAACGCAAAGAGGACTCCGCCTCCCAACAGCAAGCCGAGCACGGAGTCCAAGAGTCCGATCGGCAGTGCCAAGACGGCGGCGAGTACGCCGAGTGCAATACCGGGCAGGGTGATGGCGTCCGGAATAATCTGATAATCGAGATCGATATAGGAGATCACTAACAGGGTAGAGAAGAAGGCGGCATAGATCGCCGATTGCCATCCGAGGCCGAAATGCCAGACGATGAGGCTGTATGCCAGTCCATTAACGGCTTCGACCGTCGGATACCGGCCCGTGATATGGACTCCGCAACTGCGACAGCACCCTTTTAAGACAGCATAACTCAGCAACGGAATATTATCCCAGGGACCAATAGATGCGCCACAGGCCGGACAGTGAGAGCCCGGCCATATGAGGGACTGCTGGCGGGGG
>JAICXS010000401.1 GCA_025934615.1 Nitrospiraceae bacterium | reverse complement strand
CCGTCGAACAAAATCCATCCGAGGGCCGTGTCCGCCGGTGAAAAATTGGGATCGGCATCTAACGCCGCCCGATAGGCTTTAATCGCGAGATCGATTCGATTTTTTTGGTGATAGAGATCTCCAATGGCAAAGTGCACCTCGGCGTCCTTCTCGTTCAGCTTGAGAGCTTCCTTATATTCTACAATCGCCGCTTCCAGCTTGCCTTGCTCCGCAAGGGCGGCGCCAAGATTGGCGTGAGCCAGCGGATCATTCGGATTCAGTTTGATAACTTCGCGATATTGCGGGATGGCCATCTCATACTGACCTTGCTGCTGGTACGCCACCCCTAGATTGGTCCGAGCCGCCGTGAAAGTTGGATCCAGTTTCACGGCTTCCCGATATTCCTTGATCGCCATGTCCATACGATCGGCTCGCTCGTGAATTTGCGCAAGGAAGTAACGCGGCTGCGGCGCGCGCGGATCGAGCCGAATGGCTTCCTTATACCGTGCGATGGAGTCTTCGGACTGGCCGGACTGCGCCAGAAACAGCCCCGCGACAAAATGAATCGACGCGTTCCCGGGCTGTTCTTTGAGCAGAGCATCTACCCAGCTTTTCACAATATCTATATCGGCCGGTTCTTGAAGCGCACGCGCATGCGTCTGCCAGGCCGCGCCGTATTCGCCTCTGATCAGTTGAACCACATTAAGCGCAAAGTAGGGCCGGGGGTCACGATTCAGCCCAACCGCGCAAGCCCACGCCTCGGCCGTGGCTGAGACGGTCGTCCACTCTCCTCGAACGAGGGCCTCTTCAATCTTCTTCGCGTAGTCAATCATGATTGAAATGAGTAAAGAGCGTGCAGGTTTGCATGGATTATAGCACCGTCTCTTTGTCCATGAGGCGGTTCAAAACGGTCTTCCAACAAGGCCGCAGGTGAAGTCATCCACCGCAGACGTACCCTCGGTGGTACGTTGAGGATGCTGAGGAACCGAGAACGAAGCTGGAGGCCATTTTCAACAGCCTCATCTTGTGAGCGTGTCTTCTTCGCTCGGCGGCGTCGCCATAATCTTCTCTCCCAAAAAGGGATAGCGTTCCGCGATCTTTTGTTTCATCTGCCAGGCAACGGTTCGATACGACCAGTGTCCTTTGACCCCGGATCGCAGACGCGCAATGTATTCCGCCTCGGCGTAGTCCATCTTAAAGAGGCATCGAACCTTGAATCCGAATGGAATGGCATAGAGTGCGGACTCCTGATCGGATTTCCGAAGCGTCTCAATGTCCATTTTTACCGCATCCATTGCGGCTCGATAATCCTGATCCAGACCGGCTTCAGTCAATGCCGGTGGAAGATCATAGCCGTGTGCGGTCGTAAAATTTTGTTGGACTTGCTGGCAGCGTCGGTGGCGATGGAGGTCCCGCCATCCCCCGATGTCCATCAGAATATCAAAGATAAATCCGTAACCGCTCCTGAATTCTTTAATTAATTCATCGTGTGGTCCGCGTGCGCGGACCGCGATGTCAATGAGCTCTTGCTTCTGTTTATCGGTCCAATCCTGCACGACGCGCAGGATCGCTCGATACGGCGCGTGGCTCGCGCGATAGAGTAAGGTCGCCGCCAGCTCATCGACGGGATGATGCGGCTCGATCAAATCGACCGTCGGCACAAGCATGGCGGTCGCGGCCGGCACGTCAAGCCCCGCCGCCTTGAGAGGATCACGCGCGAACCGCGCCAACTCCGTGTAGACGTCGGCTTGATAAGTGCTTGGTTTGGCATACCGCGCGAGCGTCGGCGCTAATGGCTCTGCAAGCCCTCCCTTCTGTCCGGAGAGTTCGCCCCACAAATTGACGGGCTGCCGGCTGCAGGCCTCTCTGAGTTCTTCTCCGATGAGACGCAGTTCCGGCAACGGTGACGACAAAAATCTGGTGATCTGCTTCTCCAACGTTCGAATGCTGACGACTTGACCTACATTGGTCCTGACCGAGAGCGGGAGCAGATAGCGTGTCACGTCGAAGGTGCGAGCGGCAATGGTCCGATCGTACTCGGCGGGCTTCATGCTGTCCGGTCGAGGCGTGCGCGCGGAGAGGAAGGCCTTCAAAGGATCGTGTAGCAGCTGATAGGCATTGAAGAGGCTCCCCAGTATGCCGCGATATGAGCCTTCCGTTTCCGTGCCACGGATTGCATCGGGCGCGTAGCAACCACTGGGACCGAAGTTTTGATACCGGCTGGATTTGGCCTGGCCGTCCCACAGCGGTTCATCCTCAAGTCTGATCGCAGCCAATTCTGAAATCTGTTCGAAACAGATTATGACATGCCCCAAATCCGCAATGGAGCCATGTCCATAGGCAAAATAAAATTGCTCCCAAAATTTTTCGGAAGAATGAGAATGGACCCAGCGAATGCTGTCTTCGATCGAATCCGGCGAGCGGCTATAGCGAGCCAGCGCATAGGCCGACTTCTCCGGCGGCATCGGAGCCACGGCAATTACTCGACGATGGGGGCCGTCCTGCATCATGCTGTCCTTCTGTGATTACGCTTCATCCCTCATCTTGGCAGAGGCGCACTATACCGCCGCCATCCCACGTCCGCAAGCGTCTCACTCTGTATGGTGGCTATGGTTTCGTTGACTTGACCCACCCTCGCGGTTATAGTCCTTCCTCTTACGCTCAGATCATCACATTGCTCGCGTATGATTCACAGCATCAAAGGCGTCAAAGATATTTTGCCGGACGAAATTGTGCGATGGCAGACCATCGAAGCCGCGGCTCGTCGTCTCTCCGGCTTATACGGCTTCCGTGAAATTCGAGTGCCTATTTTTGAATTCACCGAGCTGTTTGCGAGAAGCATTGGGGCAAGCACCGATATTGTCGAAAAGGAAATGTATACCTTTGCGGACCGTGATGGAAAACTGCTCACGCTTCGCCCAGAAGGAACCGCAGGCGTCGTGCGCGCCTACGTCGAGCATAATCTGAGCACCTCTCCCATCTTACAAAAATACTTCTACCTTGGGCCTATGTTTCGTCATGAACGCCCACAGGCCGGACGCCTCCGACAATTTCATCAGTTCGGGGTCGAATCGTTCGGCAGCGCCAGTCCTCTAGCTGATGTGGACGTCATCTCTCTGCTCTGGCGGTT
>JAICXS010000009.1 GCA_025934615.1 Nitrospiraceae bacterium | reverse complement strand
TGATGAGCGGGGCACGAATGACTACAACCTCGTGTTGGGAGAAAAACGGGCCCGTGCGGTCTCGAGTTTCCTCCGCGAACAACATCTGGACTCAAACCGGTTAACGATGGTGTCCTATGGGAAGGAACGCCCGTTTTGCAGAGCGCACGATGAAGCGTGTTATCAGCAAAATCGGCGTGGGCATCTGGTCGTTCGGCGCCCATGAAAATAGTATCCACACTAGATGGTGCGCCAAGCCCGGCCATTGGCCCCGATTAACTGATCGGCTTCTATCGGTCCCCAGGTCCCGGCCGGGTAGCCCGGCAACTGCCTTCTCTCTTCCGTCTTCCAGCCGTCCAGAATTTGCGTGATCCAGGCCCACGATGCTTCGACGGCATCCCGGCGCATAAAGAGCGACGCGTCTCCGATCATGACATCGAGCAAGAGTCGCTCATACGCTTCCGGCGTGCCGGCCGAAAAAGCATCGCCGTAGTTGAAGTTCATCTCGACCGGCTGAGTCTGCGCTTTTGTGCCGGGTACTTTCGAGATGACCCGCAACGAAAAGCCTTCCGCGGGCTGAAGGCGCAGTGCCAAGACATTTGGAGCTTGCGGCATCGTCGGGTTGGCATTGAACAAGATTTGTGGAATATCCTTAAACTGCACGGCCACTTCACTCGCTCGTGTCGGCATGGCTTTCCCGGTCCTCAAGTAGAAGGGCACACCAGCCCAGCGCCAGTTTTCCACAAAAAGTTTCAGCGCGACATAGGTCTCCATTGTGGAATCCGGTGTGACGCCGGCCTCATGGCGATAGTCGGGGATGTCAATTCCACGACACGATCCGCGTCTGTACTGCGCCCGGACCGCCATGCGTTCCACCTCTTTTCCGGCGATCGGGCGGAGACAGCGCAAGACGTTCATGCGTGCATCGCGGACGACGTCCGGATCAAGGGAGTGAGGGGGCTCCATGGCCACGAGACAGAGCAATTGCAGAATATGGTTTTGTACCATATCCCTCAGGGCGCCGATCTTGTCGTAATACGCGGCGCGAGTACCAACCCCTTCTGCTTCACTGACGGTAATTTGGACATGATCGATATACTTGCTATTCCAGATCGGCTCGAAAATACTATTCGCAAAACGGAGTACCATCATATTTTGAACTGTTTCTTTGCCCAGGTAATGATCGATGCGAAAGATCTGGGATTCATCGAAGACCTGTGCGAGTGCCGAATTGATTTGTCTTGCCGATTCGAGATCGTGGCCGATCGGCTTTTCCACGATGATCCGGCAGAACGGCTTATTGGCGTCCGGTGGATATGCCAGCCCAGCCCGCTGCAGGCCATGGCAGATGGGGGCAAACGCATCGGGAGGCACCGCCAAATAAAACAGTCGATGCCCCGGCAAGTGTTGATCGGCGTCAACCTGAGTTAACAACGATCGCAATCCATCATACGTCGCGGCCTCCGAAATTGATCCACGATGGTAAAAGAGTCTAGATTCGAAAGCGGACCATGCCGACCGGTCCAGAGGCCTGCGTGAATACTTCTCCACCCCCTCGCGCATGCCGGCGCGAAAATCTTCATGCCGCAAATCTTTTCGACTTGTCCCAACGACAGCAAAGTGAGGCGGAAGCATGCCGTCGAGCAACAAGTTATAGATGGCCGGCATGAGTTTTCGCCGGGCGAGGTCGCCCGATGCGCCGAAAATCACCAAGGAGCATGACTCGACCACAGAGGGTCGCCCGCTGTCTGAAGGCAAGGTACCCTGGACCATGAGGTGCTCCTCTCCGGCTATTCAGCGTTTGACCGCATGCCCGCCGAAGGCATGGCGCAAGGCCGCCAGCATTTTGTCTGCAAACGATTCCGGTTGTCGAGAACGGAATCGAGTAAATAACGCCGTGGTGAGCGCAGGCACCGGTACATCTTTCTCGATGGCGTCGGCGATCATCCATCGTCCCTCTCCTGAATCTTGAACAAAGCCTTTGAGCTTTTCCAAATGAGGGTCCTGGGTCAGCGCATCGGCAGCCAATTCAAGCAGCCACGATCGCACGACACTGCCATGCATCCAGAGATGTGCAATCTTAGGAAGGTCTAGTCGATACTCGCTCTTTGCCATCAGTTCAAAGCCTTCCGCATAGGACTGCATCAAGCTGTATTCAATGCCATTATGAACCATTTTGACATAATGACCGGCGCCCGGCGCACCCATGTGCGCCCACCCCGATGGAGGAGCCAGCGTATCAAAGATCGGCGTCAGGCGCTTCACGGCGACGTCATCTCCTCCCACCATCAAGCAGTAACCGACCTTGAGTCCCCATACGCCTCCGCTGGTGCCCGCGTCGATATACTGAATACCTTTCTCACGCAACTTGGCTGCTCGGCGCACATCATCATGGAAGCGCGTATTCCCTCCGTCGATCATGACATCTTGTGATTGAAGGTGCTCCGCCAAGTTCCAGACAGTCTCTTCCGTCGGATTTCCAGACGGCACCATAATCCACACTGCGCGGGGAGGGGTGAGCTTAGCGACTAAATCGGCCAGCGATGTAGCGGCGATGCACCCCTGCTGATGCGCCTGCTGGATGAGCTCTGCGTTTCGGTCGAACACCGCCACTCGATGCCCCCCTTGGCGCAGCCGCGTCACCATATTCATGCCCATCTTGCCTAAACCGACGAATCCGATTTCCATACATAACCTCTTCGTTAAGTAAGAACGAGCCAGGCACGATCATCGATTTTAGCATAGCGCGGTGTCCGTTGCGCCGAGGAGTGTTTTCGTCCCTTCCCCATACACCAGACTGGTAGAGTCCGGGGCAAAAGCATGAAGGGATCCGCATTACAAAGCGCCGCGCAGTCATTTGGCTTCACCGATGTTGACAATAAAAGAGGAAGCTATCCGGATGTCGATTGTTCCGTCTGAACGCGCCTTGGCAATTATGAGCGTTGGATCCTAATGCGGCGGTGTGAACTAGAGGCAGTGAGTCAAGCGGGTTTTGCTCTTGTCGACGGATGGTTTGATGCGCCGTGCCTGTTCCTTTTGTTTCTTGCAGGCTCGCTGTGCGACTGTCTCGGTTATTCGCTTTACGGGAGGAGGCGATGGCGGCTTCATTGCCGTTATATTGTTCTGAATATTGTTCTGGCTCAGATCCGTCGTGTGTATTATATCGGTGATGAACCCCTTCGCGACTTCCATCGCCACGGCGGGCGTCGGCGGATGGTTGGGAGCCGTGACAGACAAATAGCCAGGGCGAACGACCACGCGTTTCCCCATGGCTTCGAAGGTCGCCTCGCCTTGTGTCCCGTGATTGACGACCCCGATCGATCGTATGGTTGCAACAATGGGGTGCCCCATTTCCTGTCCGTCGAACTCCTCCTGAACCCACACGGTAATTTCTCCATGGTAGGTGGCCGTGCTGGATCCGGCTGCGAGGATTTCAACAGTCCATACTTCTTCGGAATTGACCCATGCCTGCAGTCGCAATGTGCCGCGCTCCAACGCAATAATCCTGTGCCGCTCGCCGGCCGGTTTATAGAACGTGAGCCGGCTGTTGGGCCCTAAGATGAGCCGAGCATGGGGCAACAAAATGTGGGTACTCGACCCAGCTTGGCTTTCGATCACATCATAGGCGTAGAGAGGATATGATTGCCGCACGGCTTCCGGATGCATCAACTCGGGGCGTGCCAGAAAAATATTCCCTTGGACCTCGGTAATCTCACCGATGGACTGGGGCCGAGATTCCATGATGAGGCAGCCGTTTAATGCCGAGGCGATACACGCCCCGCACAGGCCTATGGCGAGTCCGCATAGACGCCATGTCCGGAGCGCGAGCCGTAGGTCGTATTGCCTCATCACGCGAGGAGGGTAGCAACATCCGTTAGGGAGCGCTGTCAGGGCGGAGCGGAAATATCGTAGGTATATAGACTACCTCGATGGATAAGTAAGGCTATTCCGGGGAAGGTGTCGTTCGTTGCGATTTCTTGATTATGTGCATCACCAAGGCCCGCTCATCGGCTTCAGAGGTCAGATCGCCATTCAACCGCCCATCTAACAGCCGGTTCAAAATGGTGGTATACGGGGGGCCTGGTTTGATGCCGAGCGCGCGCAAATCAGCGCCGGTGGTTGTCGGCTTGATGCGTTGATAGATCGTGACGAAGGCTGAAACGTGCCGCTTGACGGTATCCGACCCGCTTTTGGCCATCATGAACAGCAGTATTTCATCAGGCAGCATATGCAGTGATCGATACACTTCTGAAGGTGTGAGCAAGGGACGTCGTTCGAGCCGGCGGAGCAGTTCACCGGATTGGAGACGCGCTACTTGCAGCTTTGCCGCCTGGCGCTGTGGAACCGCTAGACGCGTCAATATGTTCTCGATCGCGTCGACAGGCAGAACCTCCATCAGCGCCATCCAGTACACCAGCCAAGGTTCAAGCGGTCGATCGAGATACAGCAGTCGATACCAGTCCAACGCCTCTTCAATCTGCTTCAGCATGGTGCTCAATTGTGCGGTCCACTTGAGCCGCGGATGTATAAATCGAAGTAGATCGAGTTCGCCGAGACGCGCAATGGCATGCCGGGGTTCTTCCTCAGAGAGCAGCAAGACCAGTTCGGTCCGCAACCGAGATCCCGAGAGGCGGTGGAACAGATCCATCTTCACCGCCCCTTTAATCAAGCTCAGCGTTTCTTTTCCCAGCCGAAAGCCGAATCGATGCTCGAAGCGCACGGCCCGAAAGACGCGCGTCGGATCTTCTACGAAACTCAGGCTATGCAGCACACGGATGATGCCGTCTTTCAGGTCTCGCTGTCCGCCGTACAAATCAAGCAGGAGGCCGAATTGCTTTGTATTGAGGTGAATGGCCAGCGTATTGATCGTGAAGTCGCGCCGATACAAGTCTTTCTTAATCGAGCTGCGTTCCACCGTCGGAAGCGCCGTCGGATATTCGTAATATTCGGTTCGAGCGGTCGCGACATCAAATCTGCGGCCGTCGTTCAGCGTGATAACGGCTGTTCCGAAACGGTCGTGTGTGCGAACCGCGCCATGTAACGCGCGGGCAAACGCGCGGGCATAGGCGATGCCGTCGCCTTCAATCACGAAGTCGAGATCGAAATTCGGCCGGTCCAAGAACAAATCTCGAACAAAGCCGCCCACCACAAAGGCAGAAACTTTCCGGCGCTCGGCCAATTCACCGGCGCATTGCAGGACAGCGTAGAGATCATCGGATACATGCGCTTTGAGCCGGCTTCGGACATTCTGTATGTGCCGGCTCATGGGTGACGCATCCCCTTTGGCCTGAACGTGCGCCGTCATGAGCACATCGCGGTGCAGCGCGCGAAGTAGATCGGTGCGTGTAATGACGCCGGTGACCTTGCTGCGATCTATAATCGGGACGAATCGCTGGTTCCGCTCGAGCATGTGAGATTCGATTTCTCCAAATGGTGTGTCGGGAGCCGCGGTATAGACATCGATCTGCATGAATTCTTTGACGGGCATGCTGTGTAATTGATGGAAAAGCGCTTTTTGAATCGTCTCGCGGGTGATCAGTCCGCGATAGCGCCGACGGCCATCGACGACCGGCATGGCATTGAGGCCATACTTCGTCAATTCCGTTTCTACGTCTGCTATCGTCGACGTCTCAGTCGCGACTTTTGCTGGAACCGTCATGATATGACGAGCGACGAGATGCGTCTGGACGCGCGAAGTGAGCCACTCCCTGAGCTGCTCTCGTATTTCGATGAATGTTTTGCCCTTGACTGTGGCGGCTGCTGCGACGGCATGCCCTCCGCCGCCGAACAGGCGCGCCAATTCCCCCACGTCGAGCTCGGTTCGTCGGCTGCGGCCGATGATTTCGATTTTTTCATCCAAGGCGATGGCCGCGATGACGGCATCCAGCCCTTGGAGTTCAGCTAGCTTCTGCACGACCTCGGCATAGTCGCCGCGATACCGATCGTACGTACTGGTTGTCAACAAGACTTTGAGCCTGTCTACGTACATAGTTTCGCTGTTGTGAATCAGATCGTTGAGGAGCGTGATCTGCTCGGGATCGATCGGACGTTTCAACGTATCGGTGACGGCGGTTAAGTTGGCCCCCGCGCGCAACACGTAGCCGGCCGCTTCGAGATCGCGAGGGGTCGTCGAACAAAAAGCCATGAACCCTGTTTCGTCGTACAGTCCCGTGGCCAGTACCGTTGCTTCGAAGGGAGTCAGTGGCAACGCTTTGATCTTCAACTGTTCGATCAGGAGGGTGACCGTGGCGCCCACTGAATCGGTGAGTGAGTACTCCGCTCGCGCGAAGGCCTCACTGAGGGGATGATGATCGTAAATATGAATCCGTACGTTTCGATTGTCCCATAGCGCTTTCAAGGGGCCGAGGCGGTCAGGCTCGTGGGCGTCCATGAGAATCAATCGGGTGACTTGCGCGACGTCGAGGTCCTTGAGTCGTGTGATACCCAGATCATGCACGGCGAGGAAACTCCGCACCGGTTCTTGCGCGCCGGCGGGAAGGACCAGCAGCGCGCCGGGATAGAGCTTACGCCCCGCCACCATGGAGGCGAGTCCATCAAAGTCGGCGTTGAGGTGAGTCGTGATGACGTCCATCTGTGAACAATAAGGGTTGATGGCTGTTCTGGGGACAGCCAAGGAGGTCATCTTCCCTGTGGTAATGCCCCATTAACTTGACAGCTCGAATATATTGACTATACTTAGTCATAGTTTGGAATGATGATTAAAATCAATAGCTTGCGAATATTTTAAAATGAAGACTCTGGAAGACATTCGAAAGCGTTATAAAACCTATGAAGTATGTAAACTCTTTAATGTGTCGCGTGCAACCCTCTTTCGATGGGAGCGAGAAGGATTGATTTCAGGGCCGCCACGCGACTGGCGTAATTGGCGGATCTATACAGGTCAGAATATTAAAGAAATCACGCAAATCATTCGGACGAAGACTTCCCCCGATTGAGAAGGGAATCTATGAAGTGGCTCAATTTCGGTTCTACCTTCGGGCGAAATAAACAATTGCTCGGCCTCGATATCGGCTCGAGCGCCATTAAAGTCGTCCAGATGAAAGAGGTCAACGGCAAATACTTTTTGCAAAAGTTTGCCATGAAGCCGTTGGAGCCGGAAGTGATTGTCGATGGAACCGTGATGGATGCCGGACGTGTCGTCATGGTCATCAAAGAGCTTCTCAAGGAAACCAATATCAAGCTGAAGCAGGCCGCGATCTCGGTCTCGGGACATTCGGTCATCGTCAAGAAAATCAGTTTACCGCCGATGGGGGATGATGAGCTGGAGTCGGAGGTGAAGGCCGCCGCCGAGCAATACATTCCCTTTGACATCAATGAAGTGAATTTAGACTTTCATGAGTTCAGTCCTTCGGATCAACCCGATGGCCAGACCCAAATGTCCCTGCTGTTGGTCGCGGCCAAAAAAGACAAGGTGAACGAGATGACGGAATTGGTGCGAGGCGCCGGCCTGATCCCCATGGTCCTGGATATCGATGCATTCGCGATCGAAAATATGTATGGCGTAAATTACGAAACGGCGAATGGGGACGTGGTGGGATTGGTCAATATCGGTGCTAGTGTCATGAACATCAATATTCTCAAAGATGGGAACTCCCTCTTTACCCGAGATATTGCCGTCGGCGGGAGCGGCTATTCCGAGGCGATTCAGCGGGAATTGGGAGTCACGTTTGAAGAGGCCGAATCGATCAAGAAAAGTCATCGCGCCGCCGATTCTAATGCAGCGGCTGTTGCCGCGGTGCTGGATGGAGTGAACGCCGAAGTGTCATCAGAGATCGCAAAGTCCATCGATTATTTCAAGACGACGGTGGCGGGAGGCGATTTGAGCAAGATTGTGTTGTCTGGTGGGTGTGCCAAGGTGAGTGGGTTAGCGGCCCAATTGAGTGAGCGGATGGGCCTTCCTGTGGAATTGGCCAATCCGTTTCAGAACATCGATGTATCGGCCGTCGGTCTGGATGAGGACTCGCTTGCCGATCTTGCGCCGATGGCCGCTGTGGGGGTCGGCTTGGCCATGAGAATGAATGGTGACCGATGATCCGAATCAATCTCCTTTCAACGCCGCGAGCTAAAGCGGTCAAGAAGCAATTGGATGTGCGCTTGGAACTCCTCAGCGCGGTGGGCGTCCTGATCCTAACCGTCGCCGGATGGATGTTTTATGGTGACAGTTTGGAAGGCGACATCGCCAATATGCGGCATGAGCAGCAGGAAAAGGAAAAAGAGGTGGCCCTGCTGAAAGACAAGGTCAAGCAAGTTCAGGACTTCGAACGGACCAAAAAGCTCTTGGAAGATAAAAATCGGGTCATCGATGAATTGGAAAAGTCACGAGCAGGGCCTGTTCAAGTGTTGGACCACGTAAGCCATAGCCTCGAACCGCTCAATATTTGGCTGGTCCGTTTGACGGTCAAAGGGACGAGCGTCGAATTGGAAGGAAAAGCGCTGACGAATGACGACGTCGTGGAATTCGTCAATAACTTGAGGCGGGCGGAGTACTTCTCGAATATTCGGCTGCTGGAGTCGAAGTCGGGAACAGAAGCGAAATTGAATCTCTATCAATTCAAATTGAATATGACGTTGAAGGTGTAATGTGGAACTGCCTAAGCTCGATCTCGACGCGCTCCGCAAAATCTCACCGACAAAAAAGTTGACCTCCTTGGCGGTTCTGGCCGTCGGTATCAGCGCGCTGTTCTACTACTACATCGTGATCCCGAAGTACGAGGTAATGACAGGCCTCCAAGAAAATATCGGAAAATTGGATGCCGAGATTCAAGCGACGTCCATCAAAGTGCAGCACCTGGACGAATTGGTGGCCGCGAGTAAGGAGTTGGAAAAGGATCTTGAAAAGAAGAAAGAGCGCCTGCCGCCGGAAGAGGAAGCCGTCATGCTGTTGAAACAACTGTCGGATCTCGGCGTGCGCCTTGGTCTGGATATCAAGCTGTGGAAGCCGGGCAATCAGGCAGAAGATCCTTCGAAACTATTTGTCAGAATGCCGGTGAGCGTGGAAGTCGCAGGCGGGTACCATACGGCAGCCGTGTTCTTCGATCGGATTAAGAAACTGCCGCGGATCATCAACGTGTCGGATCTTCGTATGGGGTCCTCGAAAGTCGAGCATGACCATGTCGTGATACAGACACTCTTCGAGTTGACCGCATTTGTCGCGCCGCCGGAAGTCAAAATGGCTACAAATACCATCAAGTCCGTGGCGGCGGCTGCACCATAAACTCGTGAGGAGAGGCTGAAGCGGAAGGGGATACGGATGGCTGATCGATCCAAAGGAAGTTATGGCAGATGGGTTGGAATGATCATCATGCTCGTCATGGTATCGATGGTCTCAGCGGAGCGTGCGCCCGGTCAACCGGCAGCTCTTCCACCCGGCAGTCCCCCGCCTTTTCCCACACCGGAAGGGCAGGCGCCGGCGGAGAACGCATTGGGAGCTCCTCAACCGCCTCTCCCCGGCGAGTACTCCTATAATCCGTCAGGAAGACGAGATCCATTTGCCGTGGTGCTCAAAGATGCCAAGGCTGGCGAAGACAATCAAAGCCTTCCGCCGCTCCAACAGCTTTCTCTGACCGAACTGAACTTGATCGGCATTGTGTGGGGAGGATTCGGATACAGCGCGATGATGCAGGCCCCGGATGGAAAAGGTTACACCGTGAGGCAAGGAACGCGCGTTGGGCCGAACGGAGGCGCCGTTAGCTCCATTACGGAAAATGCCCTGGTGGTGCAAGAGCGGTTCACCGACGTCTATGGCAATAAACAAGTGCGGGAATATGTCAAGCTCCTGCATGCGAAAGAGGGCTCAGAATGAATGCCAAATCGATAGTCTCATTGTCACTGTGCACCCTCATGGCGTTTGAAGGGGCGGTGTCCTGTATGCACCGCCCATCTCTCGGTACGGAAACACCATCATCCCTCACGTCCCTTGATCGGATCGGTGTCACGGAAGTCGGTGACCGGGTTCGAATAGAGGTGGAGGGCGGGCGCCCTATGATCTATTCCCTCTCGACCAATGCGAGTCCACCGAGTGTCACCGTGGATGTGCCGGGATTCTCCCGTGGCCATCAGGCCGAACACCTTGTCATTAACAAGGGGCCGGTACTCGAGTTGGCGGCGCAAGATGTATCCACACCACAGGCTGGTGTGCAGTTGATCGTGTCCTTAGCCGCAGCAACAGAACCCGACATCCATACTGAAGGGACACGGCTTGTCATTGACTTCCAGAAGGCTCAGGCCTCGGAACAGGCCGTTCGTCAGGATGTGTCAGTCTCCAATGCCTCGTCCGATGAGTTGGGACAGGGCCTGCCGGCCAAGACACTTACTCGGATAGATATCCAGAAAAATGACACCGCCGCAACCATCATTCTCGTCGCCGACGGTGAGTTCAGCTACGAAGCAAAACGATCGAGCGGCGATCGGCTCATCCTCGATGTGGCGAACGTGACATCATCGCTCCGCAGTCGAGTGCTGGCGATCAATCATCCATCTGTTCGGCAAGTCCGGATCGGCCAACATGCGAAGAAAGTCCGCCTCGTCTTCGATCTGGCCAGCCAGGCTACCTATTCCATCAAACCTGAACGCAATCAACTCGCCATTGAGCTTGCGCTGCAGGGTGAATCGGACAAGTCGGTGCCTGAAGCCCTAGATCAGTTGTCCCAGCCATCAAAGAATGAGGAGAAAAAGGCAACCGCTCAGGCCGTCGTCCGAACGGCATCATCCGGATCGGTTCCCTTCCCTGAACGTCTGGCGATGATTCATGCTCGTCCTTCGCTGGCGCAGATGCCGTCCGAAGCGCGATCGGGGAAGGACGTTGATTCGGAGGAGATCGGGCAGCGTCATTATGTGGGTAGAAGAATTTCGCTGGACTTCCAAATGGCGGACATCAGCAATGTATTACGGCTGATTGCCGAAGTCAGCGGATTCAATATTGTCGTGGGCGAGGGTGTGAAATCCAAGGTCACGATGAAGTTAGTCGGGGTGCCGTGGGATCAAGCGCTCGACATGTTGTTGAAGATGAACAATCTCGGCATGATTCGAGAAGGGAATATCGTCTGGATCGATAGCCTCGCTAATATTGCCAAGCAACAGGATGAGGAGGCGCGCGCCAAAGAATCAAAAAGCAAGGCCGAAGATTTGGTCACCCGGGTTATCTATGTTCAAAATATCGCCGCGCAAGAGCTCCAGACGACCCTGCGGCAATATATCAGTCCGCGGGGACTGATGCAGGTCAATCAAGCGAGTAACGCGCTAGTCGTTCGCGATACAGAATCTCAGGTCGTGGCGTTTGCCGAATTGGTACGGAGCTTAGATTTGCAGGTACCGCAGGTCCAAATAGAAGCGCGTATAGTTCAGGCTGATACCTCCTACTCAAGATCGCTCGGTGTGCAGTGGGGTATTTCCAATGCGACGTCCTCAAACAATGGGTTAAGCTTCGTCGGGAATCAAACTGGACCATTTGCAGAGCAACAGACATCGTCGACCGGGACCATTACTCGATCATTCCTCGTAAATCTTCCGGCAGCCGTAAGTGGCTTGACGTCGGTTCCCGGGGCGGGCTTTACGTTCGGCAAGATCGGTAGTCTAGGAGGTCTGGCTCTCGATCTGCGGTTATCGGCCGGCGAGTTGCTCGGCTTGACGAAGGTGATCGCGGCTCCGAAGATCACGACGCTGGATAAGCGTGAGGCCAAGATATCCCAGGGTGAGTCGATTCCGTTCCAGACGACTTCGTTGCAGGGTACCCAGACGACCTTCGTCGATGCCAACCTGGAATTGCAAGTTACGCCTCAAATCACATCACGGGACCCTAAAGAACCGCTCAAACAAGTGCTGTTGAAAATTCGAGCCACTCGTAATGCGGTGGGCGCCCGAAGCAACCCGGCTGGTCCCAGCATCGATAAACGGGAAGCGACCACTCAAGTCTTAGTGGTTGACGGCGAAACCATGGTCATTGGTGGAATTTTTGTCGACACACAAACCAATACTGTCGCAGGATTGCCGTATCTCTCGCGCATTCCTGTGCTTGGCTGGCTGTTCAAGAATAAGACCGAGACCGTATCGAAGCAAGAGCTGTTGATATTCCTGACTCCATCGATCGTGAAGATAACGTAACGAACTATTACGAGACTGTAACGTCCCCGCCCCGCAGATTACGGCAGCGGGGACTCAATCGGAATCACCTCTCTCGCACTACGTGGATCTTTTAGTTTGTTTGTCTGTGTGCTACCATCCCGCCCATTCTCACTGGACTTCTTCTTGAGCGTACGCATCCTTGCCTGATATTCGGCCGGATTGTCTGAACGCGTCATCCTATTCTGTATGGCTATCGTCGAATCTTCCGTCAAAGTATCGCTGACTGAACGAAGTTACGACATTGTGGTGGGCGCCGGCCTCTTGGAGAGTTTGGGCCGACGACTGCAGGCCTTAGGTTTTGGCGGGAAAGTCGGTGTCGTCACGGATTCTACGGTCGCAAAGTTGTACGGCGCCCGTGCGGTGCGCGCGATTAAATCGGCCGGTCTTGATGGACATTTAATCGTCGTGCCTCCAGGCGAACGGACAAAGACTCTACGCTGGGTGACGCGGGTATTGGACGAGTTGGTCCAAGAACGCTTTGAGCGTGGATCTGTCCTTGTGGCGTTAGGTGGCGGTGTCATTGGCGATCTGACCGGATTTGCCGCGGCAGTGTACTTGCGTGGTATCCCGTTTATTCAAGTTCCGACGACGCTCGTGGCTCAGGTGGATTCCAGTGTGGGCGGCAAGACCGGCGTCAACCATCCGCTCGGAAAAAATCTGATCGGCGCCTTTTATCAGCCCAAACTGGTCTTGATCGATATTGCGACGTTGAACACAATGCCGAGGCGTCAGTGGCTCGGGGGATTAGCCGAAGTCATTAAATACGGTGTGATCGCCGATGAACCATTCTTCACCTACTTAGAGCAGCATATGGATGGGCTGTTGAAGATGGAAGAAGAGGCGGTACAGCACATTGTCACGCAGTCGTGCCGCATCAAAGCCGCGATTGTGATGGAGGATGAACGCGAATCGGACCGGCGACGGATTTTAAATTATGGCCATACGATCGGCCATGCGCTCGAGTCATTAGGCAAATACCGGACCGTCATTCATGGGGAAGCGGTGGCCATTGGGATGGTCCATGAAGCAGGGCTCTCTTACTATCTTGGTATCTGTAAACAGGACCTGGTGAGGAGACAGGGAGACGTGATTCGCCGAACGGGGCTGCCGGTTACTCTACCGTCCGTATCCTTCACCGACCTCTGGACGGCCATGCAGCATGATAAGAAAGTCGCGAAAGGACGTGTCTACTCTATCTTTCCTGAACGGATCGGACAGGTGCGCATCGCGCCTTTGGAGCGAGCGGATTGTAAACGATGGTTTCTCAGTCGGCGCGCAACGGTGGTTGATTAAGCCCGACGCGAAGCCGGAGATCGAGACGCGAATTAAATTGCCGATGGGATCTTTGAACAGATGAACGAACAACGCCGCTCATCGCATACGACTGCCGAACGGGCGCTTCGAGAAAAAACACGCGAAGTCGAAGTGCTTCATAAGATCAGCGGCTCTATCAGCAGCACCTTGGATCTTGAAACGGTGCTGTCTCATATCGTCGATATGGTGACGGAGGTCACAAAGGGCGATGCCTGCTTGCTCTATCTGCTTTCGGACAGCCGCGAAGAGCTGATTCTACGCGCCTCGAAGAATCCTCATCCCAAATTGATCGGCCGCATTACCATCGGTCTTGGAGAAGGTATTACCGGATGGGTGGCGAGGGAACGAACGCGAGTCGTGATTTCCAGCAATGCGAGCGACGATCCACGATT
>JAICXS010000261.1 GCA_025934615.1 Nitrospiraceae bacterium | reverse complement strand
CTCGTCCCGATGCTCGAGCAGGCGGATCGGTCCATGGTCCGGCCGGGCATGACCCATAGCCACATACGCCTCTTCCCAACGGCGCTTGAATTCATCGAATCCTAATTTATCGATGACAAACTTCATTCGCGCCTTGTTGCGATTCTTCCGATTTCCCAAGGTATCGAATACCTTGATGACCGCTTCGATGCTGGGTATCAACTCGTCCACCGGAACAAAGTCGCGAAGCACCTGCGCGATGCGAGGCGTAGACCCGAGGCCTCCACCGACCGCCATCCGAAAGCCGATGGCCCCATCGTATCGTTTCGCCGCCAAGAGTCCGATGTCGTGGATCGGCGTGAGCGCACAGTCATGACGGCAGCCCGAGAACGCAATTTTGAATTTTCTCGGCAAGCTTTGATTCAGCGGATTGCGCAGCAGGTGGAGCGCGACGGTTTTGGCATAGGGCGTGACGTCAAAGACTTCGCCTTGGCAGACCCCCGCCAAATGGCAGGCCGTGACGTTGCGTACCGTATTCGCGCACGCTTCGCGAGTGGTCAGATCGACTTCGGCCAGCTTGCGCATAATCGTGGGGACATCGTGCAAGAGGGCAAAATGCAATTGGATATCCTGCCGGGTGGTGACATGACCGACACCGGTCGTATACTGATCGGCAATCTCGGCGACACGCCGCAACTGGTTTGCAGTGAGACCGCCGAACGGGATCTTGATGCGCACCATTTGCACGCCTGGTTGCCGCTGGCCGTAAATGCCGTACTGCAAGCGGAACGGCTTAAAGATATCGTTCGACACCTCTCCCGCCGCCAGCCGCTGCACTTCGCCTTCGAATGTTTCGATTTCTTCGAGAATGGCAGGTGGTATCGGTCTCGTCTGGATCTCGCGTGTCGTGTAAGGCGCCGCCATAATAGTCTCCGTGATGGTCGGGTCAAATATGATACATCAAGGCCCGCTCCTGCTCCAGCTGCCGGTGGCGGTCCACCAAATCTTTGAGGGTAACCGACGACAGTACGCCGAGTTCCGCTTGACGAACCCGCGCCCAAATATCGCAAATAAGCGAGTCGAAAGGCGTCCTCCCGGATGCCCGGCGGTGCAATGTTGCGGGCTGTTTTGGCGTGGTCAACGGCCCGTCTAAGGCCTCAACAATTTCCGCTAACGAAAGCTCGGACGGCGTTTTAGCCAACGCATACCCGCCTTGGGCTCCGCGAACGCTCTCGACCAAGCCGGCCTGTTTCATCGCGTGGAGCACCTGCTCCAGAAACCGAACGGGGATGCCTTGACGGCGCGCAATTGCCTTGGATTGTATGGGAACATTGCCGGTTTGAATGGCCAGATCAATTGAGGCCATGATGCCGTATGTCGCCTTGAGAGAGACCCTCATTTATGAGTATTCCGATAGGAATAGCTTAACACATACAGAATTCCCGTTCGTAATGTCAAGTCCGAGTTGTTTTTCTTTTCCCCCATCCATTGCTAATTGACACGGACGGGAGCTTGGTAGATAATCCCGCCCTTCTTCCTCGTGGTGCCTTCATGACGACTCGGCCAGCGCCTCTCAGTATCCTCGTACTGACACACGACCACGACCTTCCGACACAACTCAAACGTGAGCTGAAAGAAGCCACGTTGACTGTGGCGAAGGATTGCGAATCCATGCCTCGCGTCAAGCGCGTCTTCGATGCGGTCTTAATCGACGCGAAGCGAGGAGCGTTGACCGATTTAGCCGGAATTCAGCGGGCTGTGGATTCACCACAAGCCGTCATCATGGCGGCTCCTCGTGATGTCCTACGGCGAGCCTGCGAATTCCTCAAAGGGATGAAAGCGGTCAATGGGCGGAGGTACGATGGAGCGGACACGTTATGCCTTGAAAGCTATTTGGAATCCAAGTTGGGCGAATTTGTCCGCGGCATGAAGAGCAGTTCGGGTCGAAATCTTCACCCGATGCTTATTTCGGCGGTGGAGCGTCCGCTCATTACCTTCGCGCTCAAAGAAACGAATGGGAATCAGATTCAGGCTGCCCAGTTACTCGGGATGAACCGCAACACGCTGCGGAAAAAAATCGGCGAGCTCCGCATCCCCATCAAACGCGAAAAACCCGCCAAGACTTGATCATCTCGGATCGTATCCCGAGCATTCTTGACAGTGCAGGAGAGGCTATATTAGCATGGCGGTTATATTTTTGGGCGCGTAGCTCAGGGGGAGAGCGCTACCTTGACACGGTAGAGGTCGACGGTTCAAGACCGTCCGCGCCTACCATCCCGCCTAGGGTATCGGACCGCCGAGCGTGGTTGATGCCTTCTCTTTTCCTGTGGGAAGCGCGGCGAAGAGATTCCGTGGCCGATGAACGGGCACGGCGTGAGGAAGAATTGACGTAGATGACCGAAACGATGGCGACTGGATCTCACTATATCGATATTACTTTGCCAAACGGCAATCACCGCCGTATTCCTGCGGGCAGTCGCGTGGCCGACCTTTTCAAGGAAAATGAAAATGCTTCGGACATCCTGGCGGCAAAAGTGAACGGGGCACTGGTCGATCTTTCTACGGCATTACAAGACAATGCCCTGGTCGAGCCCGTCACCTTTGCATCTTCTGAAGGAAAAGAAGTCTATCGACACAGCAGCACCCATATCATGGCGCAGGCCGTTAAAGACGTGTTTCCGTCGGCGCAATTAACCATCGGCCCCGCACTTGAAGACACATTTTATTATGATTTTGCTTTTGAACGTCCATTCACGCCCGAGGATCTTGAAAAAATCGAAGCGCGTGCCCAAGAAATTATCAAAGCCGATCGCCCCTTCATCCGTCGAGAAATGCCTCGCGAAGAAGGCATGAAGTTCTTCCGCGATCAGGGAGAGCGGTATAAGGTCGAGATCATCGAAGGATTTCAAGACCCAACCGTGTCTCTGTATGAGCAAGGCAACGGCTTTGTCGATCTCTGCCGAGGGCCGCACTTGCCAAGCACCGGGCGTGTGGGCGCGATCAAGTTGCTCTCGACCGGGGGCGCCTATTGGCGCGGCGATGAACGCAACGCCATGCTACAGCGTATCTACGGCACCTCCTTCCCGACACAAAAAGAACTCGATGCCTACCTTGCAAAACTTGAAGAGATCAAGCGGCGCGATCACCGGAAGCTCGGCAAGGAGCTGGATCTGATCTCGATTCAGGACGATATCGGACCCGGACTTGTGCTCTGGCATCCGAAAGGGGCGCTCGTGCGTCTGTTGATTGAAAACTTCTGGCGCGAACAGCATCTGCAGCACGGGTATCAGTTGGTTTATTCGCCGCATGTCGCTCGGTTGGATCTTTGGAAGACCAGCGGCCATGTCGACTATTACCGTGAAAATATGTTTGTGCCGATGAAAGTAGAAGCGAGCGAATATCAGCTCAAGCCGATGAACTGTCCTTTCCACATCATGATTTACAAATCTCACCTACGCAGCTATCGCGATCTGCCGATTCGCTATGGCGAACTGGGCACGGTGTATCGGTATGAGCGAACAGGCGTGCTGCATGGCTTGTTACGGGTACGCGGGTTTACGCAGGACGATGCACACCTGTTTTGCCGTCCCGATCAGATCGAATCGGAAGTGAGCCATGTGCTGGACTTTACGTTTTTCATGATGAAGACGTTTGGCTTTTCGGATTTTGAGGTCTATTTGTCTACGCGTCCTGAAAAAGCCGTGGGCTCGGAAGAGCGCTGGACGCAAGCCACGAGTGCGCTCGAAGCCGCGCTCAAGAATCGCGGCGTGGCCTATGAGGTGGATC
This sequence comes from Nitrospiraceae bacterium, assembly GCA_025934615.1. GTDB lineage: Bacteria > Nitrospirota > Nitrospiria > Nitrospirales > Nitrospiraceae > JAICXS01. The sequence continues at coordinate 564 of JAICXS010000261.1, read as the reverse complement.
CCGGCGAAGGCGTCTTCTATGGCCCGAAGATCGATATCAAGATCAAGGATGTGTTGGGCCGGTCCTGGCAGTGCTCCACGGTGCAGGTGGATTTCAACAATCCGGAGCGATTTGATCTCGCTTATACCGGCGAAGACGGGAAGGCGCATCAGCCCATCATGATTCATCGCGCCCTCCTCGGGTCCATCGAACGATTTTTCGGCATTTTGATCGAGCACTATGCTGGAGCCTTCCCTACCTGGCTGGCGCCCGTGCAAGCGCGCGTCTTGCCGATTACCGACAAACAGCGTCAGTATGCGGACTCCATTGTCGGACAACTTCAAGCGGCCGGCTACCGAACCGATGCGGATACTCGAAATGAGAAGATCGGATTGAAGATTCGCGAAGCCGAAAAAGCGAAAATTCCGTACATGCTCGTCGTAGGAGACCGCGAGATGGAAGCGGGCACGGTCGCCGTCCGCGGCCGGAGTGGCGCCAATCTGGGCACGCTTCCCGTTCCAGGGGTCATCGAATTGATCAAGAGCGACATTGCCAAGACCATCCCAACTGGCCATTGATAACGTG
>JAICXS010000281.1 GCA_025934615.1 Nitrospiraceae bacterium | reverse complement strand
TCATACCCCGCGGTTATAAGGCGTTCGCCCCCAGTTCGGGGATAAGCACGGTTATTGCTACTGTCACGTCCAGGAATAGTTCACGTCAGAGAAACTATAAAGGAGTATGGATGATCCCCTCGGGAGTTCGCTCATTATCTGCCGCTCAGTGGCTGCAAGGTCTGTCGGCGAAGGGTGCGCCGTCACAGACTGGAGCTCAATCGAACACCGGGTCGACAGAATTGTTGCGGGATTCGACCAGCATTTCTGCGCGAGCGTTTCAGTTGAATCAAGCGGCTGGGACTTCTCTGAAGACAGATACACAGGCTGTACAATCTTCGGCGGTAGCGGCGGCGCACCATTACCGTCATCACCACAGTAGTCATACGCACACGAGCATTCCATCCGTCGTAAACAATGCGGCGCAATTCGATCGCTCCAATTCGCAGGGGGCTACGAGTAGTGACGCATTGGCGAGCTCGGATGGCAGCGCTGCAGCATCTTCCGATACTCATGGCGCCTCGTTCATTCAAGAGTTCGCGCGTAAGGCGGCGAATGATATACGGGCCGCGTACTCGCCGATCACAGCGCCCGAAGCGACGCCTTCGCCCAACCGTGGTTCAAGATCAATCAATGTGACCGCATAGGCAAGAGGACCTCGACAACTTCATTGCTATCGCGACGATCAAAGATTCCTTGATCTCTGATTGTTCCGCATTCGACCTTAGATCGTATCCCGCTTTACCTGACCTCCCAGATAGCGCTTGAGTTTTGCTTTTCGCTTCGCTACATGAATGACATGGCCATCTGCTTACAACGACCTCGGTGCGTGATGGTGATGGTGCTCCTGCTCGGGATCTGGACCCTCCCGGTGCAGGCTGAATCTTCTTCGGCTCCCGCCGAAACGGCTCTTGAACGAGAATTACAGCGGCTCCTCGCTGACCATGCCGATGCCTCCTCGGACTCGTACGCGCTCGTGCGTTTAGCTGATCTCTACTTGGATCTTGGGGATGAATATCAGGACGAAGCCAAGCGACGGGCGGCGTATGAAGAAGGTGCGCGACTCGCGCAACGAGCCATGGTTAGCGATCCTTCTAATGCGGAGGCCCATTATCTGTATGCGGCGAATCTCGGGAGTGCGACACAACTCAAAGGCACGATGGCATCCGCGCTCGTGATCAATGACCTCAAAACCCACGTGCGGCAGGCGTTGGCGCTCAAGCCGACCCATGCACCGGCGCTTCATATGATGGGGATGATGCTGGAGGAATTGCCGTGGTTTCTCGGCGGCGATCGAGATGCCGCGCTGACCTATTTGCAACAAGCCGTCGCCGCTGATTCGCATTACACCCATGCTCGTCTCGACCTCGCAAAAGTCTATATGAAACGCCGGAACACCGAGGCGGCGCGGAAAGAGCTGGCCACGATCGTCAGCGCAATTCCTTCTTCGGACTATCGCCATCAGCGTTATCGTGAAGAGGCTCGCCAACTGCTTCGCTCGATCGATCATTAGCAGACAGGCCAACCCTGGCAATGTAGCTCTTCTTTATGGCAGGATAATCTAGACTGCGCTCTCGACAAACGTAAGATCTTGAGGTCATGGGAATATGACTCCTCATGAGACAATCTTCGAGCGGATTCGGAATGCGCTTGCCCACCATCTCAAACGGGATGCGGCCACGATTCTGCCTCAGCATTCCTTGCGCAACGATCTTGGCTTGAATTCGGTCGATACATTCGAACTCTTCTTCGACTTAGAGGACGCATTCGATATTGAAATTCAGGACCAAGACATTCAGAAGCTTACGACCCTCTCGGATTTGGTCGGCTACGTGGAAGGAAGGCTGAAAAACTCTCCCAGCGCCTAACCGCTACACCATGGGGCTATTCCTCGTGTGTCAATCTGCTCATCCGCGCCAACTCGAAGAGATCGACGCTCATAGCCGGCATCGGTTTTAAAACGGATAATCGACTCCCACGAACGCGTTAAATCCATCGCGGCCGACCGCAAAATCGGCCCGTCCCACAATATGCGGTTTCGCTATGATTCGCAGGCCGATACCCGGATTGACTTGCCAATTCTTCAAATTGAATTTATCGAACGGCGATTGCTGTTGCACGCGACCCACATCCAAAAACGGCGCGACCTGGAGGTCGATCGCATAGTCCAAGATCCGCACTTCCTTGACTTGAATCCGCTCTTCCAAATTGACCAGCATGGCCGTATTACTAATAAACCGATTTTGTCCAAAAGCCCGGAGCGTATGCTCACCCCCTAACATGGGCCGTTCATAAAACGGGATGCCTCGGCTCTGGCTCGTCCCTCTCGGCAACGTCTGCAATTGATTTCCAAGGACGCCGTCCAACAGGATGTGTGGGACGAACACGAATCGCCCATTGCCATGCGGCAACAGGGTACGTCCGTCCAGTGTGTAGCGCACCCACTGGTTCTCTTCCGCATGCAACAGGTTTTGATTGAATTCCCCGGATACCGTCACATACGTGCCTTTTGTCGGTGTGCGTTGATGGTCTCGAGTATCGTAGACCATAGCCAATCGATGTCCCAGGATCTGCGCCCCTTCGATTCCTGCAACCTGGCTAAAGACGTCCTTGGTCTGCGGAAGGCTGTCAATCACGCCCTGCTCGACACGCACGTCTCGGTAACGTTCGGTGAGCGTGACGGCGAGATCCGGATTGAGATTGATGCCGACCATCAGCTTAACCAGGCCTTCACGGGACGTGTAGTTGGTCTCGCGCAACTCTTGGGCCCGATTGCCGAATCCGAAAAACCGTTCAAAGGGATTTTTGAACCAGCTCGCTTGCATGCCTAAAATGTAGCGGCCGCCGCCCGCTCCCACATCCTTATATCGGAAGTCGATATTGCGGGCGATGCGCTCGGACAAAGATCCCGTCAATTCATATTGCGCCGTGTCCGAAGGATACCGGAAGATATTGATCGCGCCGGTCTGTCCCACCAGCGGATTGAATTCATACTGCGGGGCGATGACCGTGCTCAGTTCGCCTTTCTGATCCTCCTTGAGGATCGGCATAAAGGCTCCAATATAGTACCGCTCATTGCGTGCGTAACTGAAGGCGGGGAGAGGAAGAAACGTGTAGTCGCCTCGATGAAAGAACGCTTGAAGTCCTTTCTTCTCCGCGGGCTTTGAAGTCGTGGGCTCGCCCTTTTCCACCTCAGGGTCGATCCGGCGCTCATCCGGTTCCCGAATCTCACTCGGTTGCGCATAGAGGAGAGTTGTCCCAGCGAAGATCAACAGCCCGAAGAGAAGTGATCGCCGGAACAGGATGAACGTCGGGCTTGTACGTGGGAATAGAGTCAGATGTATGGCCGTCACGCGCAAAGGGGTCTATCGAGCGGCACAGTGTAGAAGTGTCGCGATGAGCCGTCAAGGAGTACAAGAAGGTTAAAGAGGGCAAACGGTCAATGAAGCGGCTAATGAAGTCTAATGATCTCGAGGGTTGTTATGCCAACCTAATGTGTTATAATGCGTGGCACTTTCTCCTCGGCGATCCCCTCTATACGAGGTCAGGGCTTCACTCAATAGAACGTCAAGAGCACCCCTAGCAAGAGAGACTTCTCTGAACGATCATTCTGTACGCCAAGCTGATAGCCGTCGACCTCGGTCTGTGTGCACGACCGAGGTTTTTTGTGATTTTGATGGGACGATTACGTCTGTGGATGGGACCGATGCCGTCCTGGAAGCGTTTGCGGCTCCCGCGTGGCGCGAATGGGAGGCTCGTTGGGTCCGTGGTGACATTTCGAGTCAGGAATGTCTGGCCCGCCAAGTCGAATTGATCCAAGTCGATCGGGAGAAGCTGATCGCCTTTGCGGCAGATTTGCCGGTCGATCCAGGCATTATTGGGCTGGCTCGGCAGTGCGCCGAACATGGCATTCCGCTGACCATTGTGAGTGATGGAATCGACCTCATTATTGAGGCGGTTTTACGTCGGCATGGGCTCTTGCATCTCCCTGTCTTTTCGAATCATCTTCGATGGAATGAGGCCGGTGTGCCGACGTTGAGTTTTCCATTTTCGGTACTGGAATGTGAGAGTCAGGCGGGAACCTGCAAGTGCGCCCTGGCGCTGCCATCAGGATCGCGTGCGGCCGCGCAGGTCGTGTACCTCGGGGATGGCCGCTCCGATCGTTGCGTATCCGCAAAGATCCAGACCGTCTTT
>JAICXS010000248.1 GCA_025934615.1 Nitrospiraceae bacterium | reverse complement strand
TGGTCGAACCGTAACAGTGCACGACCGTCTGCACGGTTGCGGCACCGGTTACGAGGCGGACCGCTTCGACTGCGGCCGGATAATCTTTCTGAGCAATATCATCTGCCGTAAATTGCGTGTGAGACGCGGGCAGATCGATACTGGCCCGGTAATCCAACAGCCAGACGTCATAGCCGTGGGCAAAGAGATATTCCAGAAGATTCGTGTCGATCGTATCCAAGGAGAAGATCTCGCTGGAGACGCCTAAGCCATGTGAAAGAATTACCGGCCCTTTCTTTCCGCCGCAATAGCGTGTGAGACGAAGTTGAAGGCCGTCGGCCGTCGTACAGACATGAAGTTGGGGAGCCGTAACGCGAAGGGGCCGCTTTTTGCGCGGCGGTTTCTCGGGATCGAATACGGATGACTTGGCAAGGATACCGCCGTAGGTCTCGAAAAGGACGCCGCTGAAGAATGCGCCAAAGCGCGCGGTCGCGGCCAAGCGTTCTGCCGTATTGGCCGCATTGGTGATCCGGAGCGTCGTCATCTGCTTCGCAAAATCGGCCGGGGCGATCTTCAGGATGCCCTTGGCGATGGCCGTCGCGGTGGCATCTTCTCCATCATAGACCGTAACGTACAAGGTGGTGGTATCCGGCCACAGATCGATCCCGCGATCGTGGTGGACGGACTTAAATCCTTCGAACCAATACTGGCGCCCCTCCTCGGTAGTCAAATTCATCCGGTAGTTCATCCGGCGGGTGCCGACGTGCTCGGGATCTTCGATAAACAATTGGAAGGTGCCGTTACCGACCGCCATGGGCGTTGCCGACAACGTAGGTGCGGTGACCGTTCCGACCATTTTCGCCTGATGGCCGGGCTCGGATAGCATGCGCTCCAGATCGTCGGTGATCACCGTCAAGGTGAACTCAAAGGGAGACTGCTCGATCCGTCCTTGCTCAGCGGCGTGCTGATAATCCTCCATGACATTCTTCGAAACAAATCCGCGCATCGTTTCCGTGAATTGCAGGCCGATGCGTGCCGAGGCGGCAATGTTATGTGGCGCCGAGGGGAGCTGATAGGACAAATTCCAGCCGCGGTCTTTCGCTAAGAGAAAAAGACACCGTTCGGCGAGTGCCGAGATCGTGAGCAAAGGATTCACGCCAAGCGGTCGAGGGATGACCGAACCATCGCACACGTAGAGGCTGTCATATACGCCGGCTCCGGTGCGCCCTGCGAAGGCCTGCCCTTTGTGGTTGACGACGCCGCGTGTCGCGTCCTCCGCCATCACGCATCCGCCTAACGGATGGACGGTCGTCAGGGGATGGGTCATCACCTCACTCCACAGGGGATTCGGCACGTATGTCCCGCCAAGCGCACGGGTCGCCTCCCTGAGTCGTCGATCCGCCCGCTCAAAACTCGGCTGCCTTCCCACTCCGGGCCATTCGATCTGTACCTGATCGTGCCTATCGAGAACCAGGCGGCCTTCACCGTCGTCGTGCGTCATCACGAGATAGGTTTGCGAACGCCGCACCGCGCCATGGTAGGCGCCTCTGAGGAGGCTGTCTAATTCGAGAGCTTTTCGCTCGACGTGGTCGATGACGCTTCCCCCTTGCTGGGCCAACTTCGCGCCGGCCGCCAGCGCGGCCGGCAGGAACGCGGCCAGAGCGCCGGGAATCGATCCTTCTTCAATCACCATGCCATTTTCCAACACGGGCTGGAGCCGGAGATCGATTAGGCCAGTAATACAAGGCCCGACCGGGTCTCGGCCTTCCGGCGGTCGCGCGCCGAAGCCGATGCCCTCGATGATCTGGTCGGTGTTATAGCCGAACCCCAGCACGTCGCCATTGCCCGTAAAGTGCTGCCCGACCGTGTCGGAAAGAGAAAGACCCAGGGCTTTGCTGCGCAACAGAATCTCCGTCGAGCCCAGCGTGCCCGCGCACAGGATAACCAGATCGGCGCTGACGAACAGGGGCGGCGCCTCGAATGTCTCGCGTCCCGAATTCAGTAATTGATAATGCACGACCCAGCGATTGTGTCGTCGCTCCAAAGACCGGACGGCCACCTGTGTGTAAATTTCTGCGCCATGGTTCCAGGCATCCGGCAGATAATTCATCAGCACCGTATTTTTGGCTCGATGGTTACAGCCGGAGACGCAATCTCCACAGAGCACGCAGGCCCGCTGATCAACCCCGACATGGTTGACGCCATCCGTAAACGTCACATTAATAGGAGGGCGAGAAAAGGGCTGTTGCATCGCGGCGGCAGATTTCTCCTGGGCGGCCAGTTTGGCAAGGACCGGAAAATCGCTCGGGTACGGTGTCGGCTTGAGCATGTCCTCGGCCCGACGGTAGCTGTCCTCCACCAGGGTGTTCAGATCCGCTCGCAAGGGTTGCGGCCAACGTGAATCCTCAAAGACTCGGGGCTCGGCTCTGAGCGATACATTCGCATTGACCAAGGACGTGCCGCCCAACCCGCACCCGACAAACGCATTGATGTCTCCACCCAGGTGAAAGTCATAGAGGCCCGTCTTGGAGCCGATATGGCCGTGCGGCGTATGCGCCTGCATTTCGCACAGAGCCTCCGCTTCCGTATCGGGATATTCACCGGGCTGAAACTCCTTGCCCCGCTCCAGCACGCAAATGTGTTGTCCGGCTCGCGCGAGCCGCGAGGCGGCAATGGCGCCCCCGTACCCGGAACCGACAACGATGACCGCATAGTGGCTTTTCATGCGCTCGATCGGAGATGAAAGACGGTTCATGCTGTGATCCCTCCTGGAAACGCTGATATCATGGATGAAATGTACGGTTCATGTTTCAGCGAATCTTCTGTGCCGGGGCATAGGACTGTCCCGAGTCACACTTTACTAAGGTACACTTGCTCGTGATGTGGTAACGCGCGTGCTTCTCGTCTCGGAGATTAAGAATACTGCCGACTTCTTTGGTATAATCCATCGATGCATCCCGTAGACCTTCTCATTTTTGACCTCGATGGCACCCTGATCGAATCCAAGTGGGATATCGCGAACGCTGTCAATCTCACACTCGGTGAGATGGGCTTGCCGCTCCGATCGGAAGAAGAGATCTTTAGTTTCGTCGGGGACGGCGTCAAACGATTGCTCCGGTTGTCCGTGGGCGAAGAAAATTTAGACCATTATCAGGAAGCACTCAAGATCTTTCGCGGGCACTATCTGGACCACTGCTTGGACTGCACGAAATTTTATCCGGGCATCGAGAACATGCTGACCCATTTCGCGGGGAAGCATAAAGCCGTCGCCACGAACAAATCCTTGGAATACACCACCAAAATCCTGTCGGGATTAGGCTCGCATCACTTCGCCTTCGTCGTGGGCGGCGACAACGGCTTCGGGCTCAAACCGGAGCCGGGCATGATCGTCCACATTTTGGAGAAGCTCGGCGTCAGCAAGGATCGGGCAGTGCTGATCGGCGACAGCACGAATGACATCAATGGGGGCCATCGCGCCGGGATTAAGGTCTGCGCCGTCGGCTACGGCATGGGCAACCGTGAAAAAATGCATGCCTGCAAGCCGGACTGGTTTATCGAAACGCCTCATGAATTGATGGATCTTTTCACATGACATATCACAAAGCTTCTCGCACGATCATCGTGTTGACCATCGGGCTTTTCCTGCTCGGCTCCGACCTGCAGGCCGACCCCGGCGATCGCTCCGCCCCTGGATTGGCTGAGCGCGTGATCAAGCATACTTTGGCCAACGGCTTGACTGTGCTCCTCGTCGAGCGTCATCAAAGTCCGATTGTATCTATCAATCTGACCTTCGGCGTCGGCGGCATCAATGAACACAACGGCGCTACCGGCCTGGCACACCTCTATGAGCACATGGCGTTCAAGGGAACGCGTACGCTGGGCACGAAAGACTATGCACGGGAACAACCGCTGTTGGAGGAATTGGATCGCATCCAGCGGGAGATCGAGCAGACTCGCGAGCGGCTCCGGGCCGACGTGCAAGAGGAAAGCTCATCCGCGGAGCTGAAACAATTTCGCCAACGGTTTGCCGAAGTTCAGGAGCGCGCTGGGCAATTTGTGGTCGGCAATGAGCTGGCTATGCTCTATCAGCGCCACGGGGGCGTTGGGTTGAACGCCTCGACCGGAAAGGATGTCACGCGCTATACCGTCAGCCTGCCTGCGAACCGCCTGCCGCTGTGGGCGGCAGTGGAATCCGATCGCATGGGCAATCCGGTCTTCCGGGAGTTTTATAAGGAGCGCGACGTCGTGCTCGAAGAACGCCGGCTCAGGACCGATGATAGTCCGAATGGTCTCCTGTACGAAGCGTTCGCGGCGGCGGCATTCGAAGCGCATCCCTACGGCTTTCCGACGATCGGCTGGGCCTCGGACATTCAATCCCTCACCCCGGCCGTGACGGAAGCCTTCTTTACCACCTATTACGGCCCATCTAATGCGGTCATCGCGATGGTCGGGGACATCAACCCACCGGAGGTGATTGCACTCATCG
>JAICXS010000414.1 GCA_025934615.1 Nitrospiraceae bacterium | reverse complement strand
GGTCGCATAGGCGAGGCGAAATTGGCATAACTTGAAGGGCGACCCTCGGCGGTCGCCCTTTTTTCTTGCGACACGCACCTACCGAGAAGCGAGTACTACATTCCAGCGAGTTGTCTCGTGAGGCCGCGTGATATGCACTTGCGTGAACCCTGCTCGCTCAAGGGCGACAATAACCTCTTCAGGAGTACGCGGCGAGAAAATGTCGGATGGGAAATCGCCCTTGTCCATCCAATGTTTTGGGAGGAATCCAACGGCGACGGTGCCACCTGGGCTCAAAACGCGAAAGATTTCTTCGAAGCCATGATCGAGCGAATTCCAGAAGTAGATTGTGTTCACGGTGCAAATCTTGTCGAACGTTTCGCTCTCGAAAGGCAATGCTTCTATTGACGCCTCTCTGAAACTTGCCTTTCCGGATTCTGCAGCAGCCGCGAATTTAGTTTTGGCATTCCTGACCACATCCGGAGAGCGATCGACCCCCATCACAAATCCGGCGTGATCCAGCAAGTAAGGGATATTGAGCCCACCGCCGAAACCGATCTCAAGAACGCGGTCCGAAGAAGTGAGGTGTAGCATCTCCAACGCGTACGCATTCACCTTCGCGTTGTAGCGATTCATGACGGCGACAACGAGTTTTCCGAGCAGCCCCGTGGGCCTGGAGAGTTGTCGGGCAATAAAGTGAGGAGGCATATTGTAGCGATGCTACATCTCAGCACTATCCTTTGGCAGAGTAGTGTACAACTGACGTGACGATTCGTCATTGTTGAGTTGTTGTGCGCACCAAAGACCATGACTCACAACATTTGAGGCACGTCGGATTTCTTTCGCGATTACAGCCGTTTCGATACCCGATTTGACGGAAGAAGAGCGGGAGAGACCGCTCTTCCTGCTGGTTGCGGCTCAAAAGCGACCTAAGGCTTTCTGAAATTCCATTTCGATTTGTCGCTCTCGGGATCGAACTTGGCCAGGGTGGGCGTTCTGCCGCCTACAGAAGTGAGAGCCAGTGGCTGGTCTGAATTGGGCACTGCCTTGGGCATGATGCGGTAGGTGCCGTCGATAAGCTGATCGATGCGCCACAACTGTTCGGGTGAGCCGGTGAAAGCAGGAACGGTCACAAGCTCACCTTCGGCTGTGGCTGTCAATGCGCGATCGGTGCCAGCGATGGTGATTTTGAAATAAGGCGAACCAGGATAGCCGCCGGCGTTGGCTACGGGCGAGATTGTCCATTTCTGGTTTGGACGAACCATATAGTCGTTCAGGCGGACGTCGATATTTCCGGCGGGCCAGCTGGGTTGCACTTGAGAAAGCTCCTGCGCGGCCATTGGAGTTACCGGGCCAGTGGGTGCGCGCATGAATCCGGGGCCTCGCGGCGGATTGGCCATGCGCACGAAGTCGACTGCGAGCTCGAGGGCGTAGCCTCCGCGTTCGGATTGGATTTCGTAGGTGCCTTCTTCGAAATTGTCGCCGGCTACAGGCCATCCGTCTTTCCACATCATGGGGCGGATATCGAGAACGCTTCTTCCGCCACGGTCGAGATCGGCTTCATAGTGGCAGGAAAATTTCTGCACGCCTTCGCCGAGGTCCATAAGGCCGAAGTGCCCCAGGCCTATGTGACGCCCGCTGGCTGCGGCAAAGAGTTTGCCGCCTCCTCTGATCATGTCCGTACCCATGTTGTCGAGGAAGGGGCCAGTAGGTTTCCTTGAGCGGCCGACGCGGATGTTGTAAGTGGAATTTGCGCTGTCGCAGCACGTGCCGTGCGTGCCGAGCAAATAGTACCAGCCATCCCGGTACATCATGGCTGAGGCCTCCATGTCGATGGCGATGTTGACGGGCTGATTGCCCGGAAGGCGCTTTGCTGTTTTCGGATTGAGCTCCACGATGCGGATATAGCCAAAATAAGTGCCGTACGTCAGCCACAGGCGGCCCTCGGCAAATAGGAATGATGGATCGATTGCGTCCGCATCCTCGATGCCATCGGTGCTGGCTACGACGGAGTTGTCCTTGAATCCGAAATCAGGAGACGAGGGATCGAGAGTCTTGGTCCACATCGTGTTGATTGCGCCGGCGTGGCCGCCATTCATGCCGCCGCCTTTTGAGGCATACGCCACAAAATAGCGATCGCCGAGCTTGATCACATCGGGCGCGAGTCCGCCGCCGGGGCGCACTGCGCCGGGATGCCATGTCCACCCATCGTCGGAAATGAGACCGCCGCCGCCTGTGCCATACACGTAATATTTGCCATTGCACTGCATCACGGTTGACGGATCGTGGATGTATGGCTCTCCGTCCTCGGCCAGGACAGGAGTAATTGCATTGAAAGAGAGCAGTGCCAAACCTGCAGCGGCTAAGAGATGCGATTTCATCGTAGCTCCGAGAAGAAAGCGATTGAAGTGAATGTCATGGCTCATCAGGTCCAGCGCTATTGGAGATTGATGGCGATGTTTTTGACTGGCGCGCTGTTCTCATCAATGAAGCGGACGCAAAAATCACTCATGCCGGGACCGTTGATGACAGCTCCGCGAATGATGTTGCGTCCCTTGTTTAGCGTGAGCCGATGTGAAACAGCATCGTCAACGATCATGTGGCGGTCGCCAAAGACGTCGACCACTTCTTTGCCATTAAACCACCAGATGGATGCAGAGTTGGATCCCACCGCGAGACGAATGTTTTTGATCTCACGCGGACTGTCGACCACGGTCACTGCCCAGAAGATCACGCCATAAGTCGGCTTGTTCAGGCCGTAGGCAAAGCGGAAGATCTTTGCGTTGAAAGTGGAGGAATCAAGGGCGTGCCATGCGAGTTCCTGTCCTGCAACGGTGACCTTATCGCCATCGTGTGGAACGACAGTGAATTGGTTTGGAAAGTACTCAGTGTCAAATGCGGCGCGGACATAGCTGTCAGTCAGAACAGTGTTTGTGCGGTTCGGTTTGACGATGGGCTCCAGTAAAAGCCAGCGCTGCAGGAAGCCGTCAACGTCTGGAGCCTTGGGGCGAGCGGTCG
>JAICXS010000183.1 GCA_025934615.1 Nitrospiraceae bacterium | reverse complement strand
TACGCGAACGAAGACCGGCCGGTCGAAAGCGTTGCATGATGCGGCTCCGGATGCGTTCGTTCAGATGCATGAGGACGATGCCGCGCATCTGGGTATTCAGGAGGGCGATATGGTCGAGGTGGAATCGCGACGGGGACGGATCAGTGCGCCGGCGCGGATCGGTGACATGATTGCCGGTCACGTCTTCGTGCCGTTTCATTACGGCTACTGGGACGAGCCTGATCGGTCGCGTGCGGCCAATGAATTGACTATGACCGAATGGGATCCGGTCAGCAAACAACCGTATTTCAAGCATGCGGCTGTCCGCGTGCAGAAGGTAAAGACCGACTCGCTCGGCGAGCGCATCGCGGAAACCGCCGCACAGGTCGGGGAGCAGATCAAGCACGTCGCAAAAGAAGCCATCGAAGCGCCAGCCAAGGTCAAAAAAGCGGTTATCAAAGCCGAAGGCGAACGGCCGATTGCGATCTATATTGGGATGGCCCACAAAGGTGACGAACATTTGGCCGAGGCGTTCACGAACGTCGCGCAGCATCATGTCGTCGAGCCGGATATTTATGCTACCTGCATGCTGATGGCGCAATGGTCGACGGCTCATGTGGAACAGCTCGAGCCTTTGGTCGCCCGGTACCAAGAAAAGCGGAACAAGGAGCCGGATCGATTGCGGGATGCGCTCTTCCAAGGACCCAGGAGCGGCGGCATCGGATTGCTGCGGGATCTCACCGACCTCTGGCTGGCTGTGTCTGAAGTCCATTGCAGCTACGAATGTTTGGTGCAAGCGGCCAAGGCGCTGCGCGATAAAGAGCTGCTCGACGCCTGCATTTCATTCGAGAAGGATGCGGATCGTCAGTTGGCGTGGCTGCGGACGAGAATCGATCAGGCAGCGCCGCAGGCGCTGACCGTAACGTGATGCTGAAACAGGCCTCTAGCAACGTAGCGCAAAGGTCACGCCTCCGGCTCCGCTCTACGCGCCCTCGCGGGAGAACGTTTTGAGCAGTCGGCAACGATTCACGAAACTATGCCCTCCGCCACTGCGTTACAAATAACTGATCCAAGCCAATCGGCCAAATCGGCCGGACTTCGCTATGTGACAGATGCGAGTCCCGGGATTCGGCGAAAAAAAGTTGGAACGGGGATGGTCTATCTCGATCCCGATGGAGCGGTGATTCGAGACGTGGACGTGCTAGGCCGGATTAAATCGCTCGCAATTCCTCCGGCGTGGCGAGACGTGTGGATTTGCCCGATCGCGTATGGACATGTGCAGGCGACCGGAGTCGATGCCAAGGGGCGAAAGCAATACCGATATCATCCTCGATGGCGTGAGGTTCGGGATGAAACCAAATACGATCGGATGCTGGTCTTTGCGCGCGTCCTGCCGAAGATTCGCCGACGCGTGGAGCGTGATCTCGCGCGGCCTGGATTGCCGCGCGCAAAAATCCTGGCGACCGTCGTCCGATTGTTGGAAACGACATTGATCCGCGTCGGCAACGAAGAATACGCGCGCCAGAACGATTCATTCGGCCTCACAACCATGCGGGACCGGCATGTGAATGTGTCGGGGGCAACCTTGACGTTCGAATTCCGTGGCAAGAGCGGTATTGTGCATGCCATCGATTTGACCGATCGGCGTCTCGCGAAAATTGTTAAACAAAGTCAAGACCTGCCCGGCTACGAACTGTTTCAATACATCGACGACCGGGGCGCTCGCCATTCCATCGATGCCTCCGATGTGAATGCCTATCTCAAGGAAATCTCTGGTGAGGAATTTACCGCTAAGGATTTTCGGACCTGGGCCGGGACCGTCCTGGCTGCGCAGGCGCTGCAAGAGTTTCAGGCCTTCGATTCGAAAGCACAAGCCAAGCGCAATGTCGTCCAGGCGATCGAATCCGTGGCGAAACGGTTAGGAAACACCAAGGCGGTCTGCCGCAAATGCTATATCCATCCGGCGGTCATCGACCTCTATATGGATGGGTCGCTCTTACAAACACTCGCGCGCCGGGTGAAGAAGGAGTTGACTCGCTCGCTTCACGATCTTCCTGCCGAGGAAGCCGCGGTGCTGGCACTCCTTCAGCAGCGCCTGAGGCGTGAGGAGCACGGCGTTAATGGGACGAAAAAGAGGCCATCGCTGACCCGTTTGCTGAAGCGATCTCTTAAGAAGCAAACCGTTAACTGCCAACCGTGAATCGCCATGACGGCACGGAACGAAAGAAACAACGAGCGTTTTGCGTTGAACGATTCACAAATCACGACGAAGGCCGTGCTAGGCGCTACCGTTGTAGATGCCGGCGTCGCATTCCGCGTCTGGGCTCCGAAGCGCGAGCGTGTCGATGTCTGGCTGGAGGACCTTCATGAGGCGGTTATCTTGCAAAAAGACGAGAGGGGCTACTTTACCGGCATCGTGTCGCAGGCGGAAGCCGGGATGTGCTATCGATATCGCCTTGACGGCGAGACGTTATGTCCCGATCCCTGCTCCCGCTATCAGCCGGAGGGACCGCACGGACCATCCCTCATCGTCGATCCTCGACGATTTGTATGGAACGACGATGACTGGCCTGGCGTCCAAATGCATGGACAGGTCATCTACGAGCTTCACATCGGAACGTTCACGCCTGACGGCACATTCGATGCGGCGATCGGTGAATTGGACACACTGAAAGCCCTGGGAATTACGCTGATTGAACTCATGCCGGTGGCCGAATTTCCAGGCCGCTGGAACTGGGGCTACGATGGGGTTGCACTGTACGCGCCGGCGCACGTGTATGGGGACGTGGAAGCGCTGAAGCGATTTGTCGATGCCGCTCATAGGCTGGGGTTGGGCGTCATCCTCGACGTCGTCTACAACCATGTCGGCCCCGATGGAAATTATCTTACCGTCTATAGCGACGACTACTTCACCGACCGCTATCACAACGACTGGGGGGCGGCCATCAATTTCGACGGACCAGGGTCACGCGAGGTCCGCGCGTTTTTTATTCAGAATGCCTGTTATTGGATCGGAGAGTGCCGGCTCGATGGATTGCGAATCGACGCGACGCAAGATATCCATGATGCCGGCCCTGTTCATGTCCTGGCCGAGTTGTCGCGCCGTGCGCGCCAAGCGGCCGGCGCCCGGTCCATCGTGCTCATCGGCGAAAATGAACCACAGGAGGTTCGCTTACTTGGGCCGGTCGATCAAGGTGGCTGTGGCCTCGATGCATTGTGGAACGATGATTTTCATCACACGGTGCGCGTCGCGCTGACAGGCCGGCGGGAAGCCTACTATACGGATTATCGCGGGTCCGCTCAGGAAATAGTATCGGCCGTGAAGCGCGGTTTCCTGTATCAGGGGCAGCGGTATGACTGGCAAGGCAAGCCGCGCGGTTCCGTCGTGACAGCGGAGCCGGCACGCGCCTTTGTCTGTTACATTCAAAATCACGATCAGGTGGCGAATCAGTTGTATGGGGAGCGGATTCATGCTCTGGCGAGTCCGGCCCGCTATCGCGTGTTTGCCGCGTTGATGCTCCTGGCGCCGGAGACGCCGATGCTATTCATGGGGCAAGAGTTCGGTGCCTCGACTCCCTTTCTGTTTTTCGCCGATCATCGGCCCGAGTTGGCCAAGCCGGTGCGTCAGGGGCGCCGGGCCTTCTTGGCGCAATTTGCCAGTCATGGATCGCCCGAGGCGCAGGATCAGGTGGCCGACCCGGTGGTGGACGGGACGTTCCACCGATCGACACTCAATCCGGCCGAACGCCGCGCGCATCATCGGATCTATGACTTTCATCGAGATCTGCTCCGCATCCGTCGAACCGATCCCGTGATTGCCGCGCAACGGCGCGACCGCGTGGATGGCGCCGTATTAAGTTCCGATGCTCTGGTGCTCCGCTTCTTTGGTGAGGGCGGTGACGATCGATTGTTGCTGCTGAATTGGGGGCCGGATCTCGCCTACTCACCGGCGCCCGAACCGTTGTTGGCTCCCGTCACAGGCCGCGATTGGCGGCCGGTCTGGTCAAGCGACCATCCTCGCTATGGCGGGCCGGGCATGATGAATCCGTACAGTGAACAGGGCTGGCGTCTTCCAGGCGGCTGCGCCACCTTCTTGACCGCGTCGCCGCATGACGTCTGAGCATGGGACGAACTTCCCTTGTATGGATCCTGACGGTCGCATTGCTGGGATGTGGACAATATGACGTCCCGAAGCAATCCGTTGCCCCTGCCGTTCAATCTGCCGTGATCTTGGTGCCTGGATACTACGGGACTCGGCTCGTGCGAGAGTCGGACGGCAAGGTCGTGTGGATTTCAGCCGCACAAGCCGTGGCGGGGAATCTTCCGCTGACTCTGCCGGTTCCCGGACTCGGATTGGACGATGCGATTCGGCTGGAGCCGGATGGCATTCTGGAGAAGGTTCCGGTCATTCCCTTGTTGTACGCCGTCGACGGCTACGGATCGATGCTTGAGGCGCTACAGGACTATGCTAAAGACCGTGCCATCGTCGTGCCGTTTTCGTATGACTGGCGAGACGATCTTATGGCATCGGTGCGAAAGCTGGATGCGGTGGTGCAGGATCTTCGTCATGCCGGCGTGACGGATATTCGCATCGTGGCGCATAGTATGGGCGGTCTCATGACGGCGTACTATCTTCGATATGGAACTCAAGACCCCGAGCAGGCGGTGGAAACATGGGCCGGTGCCGCGCAGCTCACGGGAGTCGTGTTGATAGGCGTGCCGTTCAAGGGCACGATGATCGCTTTTCGAAACAGTCAGTACGGCGTCACGATCGGCTTGAATCGCACGCTGCTCCAGCCCACCGCCGTTGCCTCGTTTCCTGCGACCTACTATCTCTTGCCGGCCATGGATTACGATGTGCTCATGACGCACGAGTTGCACCCGATGAAGGGCGCCATCCGAGAGGCGAATAATTGGGCGGCGTATCGGTGGGGACTGCTGAAATCGCCGTCATTGCCGAAGGAAATCGAAGCCCATCGCGAGCGATATACCATGCACTGGTTAGCGCAGTCCAAACAGTTTTCCACTCTCGTGCTCAACCCTGTGACAACGAAGAGTGGGCCGTCCATTCCATTGCTCGCCATCTCAGGAAGGGGACAGGCCACCTTGGCGACGGGAATTTGGGATCGCAGGCAGCGGTCTGAAACGACCTCGGTGATCTTCGATGAGGGCATGCTGAAAGCGGCGTTGCCGCAGACCGATCCAGCCGTGCTGTTCAAGGACGGCGATGGGACCGTCATTACTGAATCGGCCGCATTGCCGCCGGCCTATATCAAAGCG
>JAICXS010000396.1 GCA_025934615.1 Nitrospiraceae bacterium | reverse complement strand
GTTCGCCAGCACTGCCCGCGTGAGGACATTCCCGCCCTTGGCGCTCTTGTCGTCGAGAATGCCGTTGTAGAGCAGGTAGATGCCTACCCCACGGCATTCGCCGAGAAAAGGAGACTTCGACACACGCTCACGCGGCAAGGGTTCTCCGGTTTCCGTGAAGTAAACATGCCGCGCCAGCTCGGCAAACGTGACGGACTCCCGAATCTTGCCGCTCTCGTCAAATAGCGGTTCGCCCAACTCGCAATAGCGAAACCCGCCGCCGAGGCCTTCTATCTTTTCGCCCGTCGCATTCTTATACCCCTCGGTCACTCGCCGTACACGTTCAGCGGTGATTTTGTGAGCGATACTGGAATCCATCTCGACCAGAATAAATCGACGTTGGCTTCCTGTTTCTTTGTTCAGTGACAGAACTGCATGGCCTGTTGTACCGGACCCGGCGAAAGAGTCGAGAATCAAATCTCCAGGTACAGTGGTTTGTTCCACAAGAGAGGCGATTAACCTAGAAGGTTTCGGAAAAGCGAACGCCTTAGGTCCCATGATTTCCGCTAGTTCTTTGGTAGCTTCGACATTACCCGGCGCATCGAGTACCGTTGAAAAGCCAGTTGTTTCGGAAAGCATGTCTGATATAAATCGCTTTAACCTTGGACGACCTGTTGGCTTCTTAGGCCACAGTATGCGGTGATCAGTAACCAAGTCTGTCATCCGTTCTTGGCCATATAACCATCCGCGCGATGGGTGTGGCATATAACAGAGGCCGGTCTTTGGGTCTCTTATTTCGTAATGCAGATTCGGTCGCTCAGACTGATTAGCCAATCCAGTCAGGTTATCGCTCATCCAAGGTCCTCGAGGATCGTTGTCGGGATTCTTGTACTTAGTAAGGTCCTTCCTTTGCCCTTGCGCACGAAAACCCGCCACACGTTGATAGCAGATAAGATATTCGTGGTCGCCAGATATTCCATTAAGATTCCTGCTATCCGGAGTAGTTCGTCTTTTCCAGATGAAAGTTGAAACATGATTCCCGTCGCCGAAAATATCATTCATCAATAATTTCAGAGAGTGATATTCATGGTCGT
Organism: Nitrospiraceae bacterium; assembly: GCA_025934615.1. GTDB lineage: Bacteria > Nitrospirota > Nitrospiria > Nitrospirales > Nitrospiraceae > JAICXS01. The sequence continues at coordinate 2,066 of JAICXS010000396.1, read as the reverse complement.
CAATGCTGACAAGAATTACGCCATCTCCACGAAGAAATTGCCGGAGCAACGCTAGTCTTGGATACATCATGCACAGCCAACGATCGTGGCGGTCGAGCGTTTCCCCTTCTTTACCCACAACCTTCCCAAGCCATTCCCGAATAATGGGACTGTTCACATTGTCGTTATAAACCCATCCCTCATTTCCCGTGTTGTACGGTGGGTCGATATAGATGCACTTCACCTGTCCGGCGTAGTAGGGAAGTAGTGCCTTGAGCGCGACCAGATTATCGCCTTGGACAATGAGATTGCCCGACCCAGGATCGCCGCAAGACAACACAGGCACGTCTTTCAAGAGATGAAACGGTACCTGATGATGGTGATTGACGACCGCGTCTTTTCCGATCCAGTTCAGCGTGGGTATGACAAGATGGGTTGGGTGTTCAGGGTTTTCATTGGACGCCGCACTCTAGCGCAAAGGCAGGGCCGTCTGTCGGGCAGGAAGTTTAGCGAAGTTGCTCACTGAAAGCTACGAGCCCGTCATGCTTTCCCCTTCGACTGGAAGCCGATCCGGCGCGTGGGTGCGTCGGGAGGTGGTTGTAGCAGCGGCTGCAATTTCTCGTACAGGTCCACCAAGGCGGTATCGTGCTCGAGCAAGGTCTTATCGATCTCAGCCAGACGCTTGAGAATGGTTCGTTTAGACCGCTTCATCGAGTCGGCCTCCCCACGTACCGTCTCTCACGGCACTCCCGTTCCGCTTCCAGCCAGTCGAGACGGTCAAGAATTTCTTCCCGAAGCGGACTTGACGGACCACGGAGCCGGCGCAGATCGCACTTCTGCCGGTAACGGCGCCACACCGCTTCATCTTCATTAAAGCGAAGCACGAGTTCCTGATGGTCATCTAACGAATCCATGGTGCTCCAATTTCTGAGAGGATCGTCTCATTCTGGTGCTCTAACAAAATCAGTCAATGAAAGCTACGGAGATGGCCGACCAGCCAATGCGATAACCGCTGCGGTGATCCCATCGGCCACTGACGCGATGAAGTCCAGATTCAACGTGTCGAGTGTGTCGGTGGGTCGATGATAGTGGGGGTTACGGAAGTTGGCGGTATCCGTGAGCATGACGGCTTGGAACCCTTGCTCCCAGAAGGAGGTGTGATCACTTCGTCTGGTGTCCGGCAGCTTTTCTCCGTTGCCCGGCACGACCAGTGGAACTATTGGGAGGTGGGGTTTCATGGCCTGGGCGATGGATCCGGTCAAATCCTGTGACCGCTCGTTGCCGATCACGGCGAGAAAATTTCCGGTCGTGGGAACGGCAATGGGCACACCGGGAGGAATTTTCTGCGAGTTGTGTTGATGGCTCGCGTAGCCGACACATTCCAACACGATCGCTCCATGGATCGCTTCACGATTCCTTCTCAGCCGCGCTGTGTAGGCGGAGCTGCCGAGCAAGTTGTCTTCCTCCAAGTTAAAGGCGATGAAACGGATCGGTCTGGCCAATGTCATGGCTCGGACCTGGCGAGCGACCTGGAGCATCACTGCGAGGGCGCTGGCGTTGTCATCAGCGCCGGGCGACCCCTGTACCGTATCGAAGTGTGCGGCGAGAATCAGTGGTGGTGCCGATTGACCTTGTGCGGATGCCGGGAACACCGTGCCGATCACATTATGATGGGTGCCCCCTAAAGCTTGGAAGGGTTGCTTCATGACGGTCAGGCCTGCTTCAGTGAACTGTCGGTGCAGATAGGCTTCGGCTTCCTGGAGGCGAAGCGGAGAAGAGAGGGGATGGCGTTCGCCGACGAGGCGCTGCAGGTCGTCCTTGAGTTGGTTGCGATCAAGAGGCACGTGGTGTGGTCCGTCGACAAGTTAGTTCACGATTTCGGTCCCAATGCCCTTGTGGGTGAAGATTTCAAGAAGAAGGGCGTGTGGAATGCGCCCGTCGATAATGTGGGCTTTGCCGACACCTTCGGCCAACGCGTCCAAGCAAGCATGGACCTTCGGAATCATCCCCTCCGTGATGGTGCCCTTCTTCATCATGCGCTGCACATCCTTGCGCGACACGGTGGACAAATGGCGTCCGTTGGCATC
>JAICXS010000052.1 GCA_025934615.1 Nitrospiraceae bacterium | reverse complement strand
GCACCCGTGCCCCTTGGGTCACATTGACGGACGTCGTGATGCCCGTATTAGCTTTGCCTGGTTCCACGTCTCGCTATACCGCTTGGTTGTTGCACCACGAACGCGTTGATGGTGATGTTCGGGGCGGTATCTTGGCCGGTGGGCGGGATCGTCACATTTTTCGAGCAAGCCATACAGATCGACATCATCACGGCCAGGGTGAGTCGTTTCACAAGTCCTCCTTACGCCCTTGTCAGTGTGCTGATCCGACCAGACCGTTCTTTACATTTCCGGAGGCGGGAGTGGATAGACGGCTTCCTTGAGATACCAGAGCGACCGATCGCGGCGCATAGGAGGTCGTGAAGAAACGTCCGCCAGAATCGACAACTGCAGCGCTTCCGTACGGGCCTGATCAGGCGCTTCCCGGAAGGCTTCGTCAAACGGCCGGAGAAACATATTGATCATCCGCGTACAATCGAGCTGAGGAATCTTGTAACGAGCATACATCCCGGTCTCTTGTGGCTGACGATTATAGAGCTGGCAATAGCGCTCCAGTGCTTCTCCCAGGACGAGTCGATGCATTGGCGCCAGTTCAAACACCTCAGGACTCTCCAGCGCGGCCAGCAATTCGTCGACGGTGGCAAGGGTAGCGCCTGCGCTAATCATCTTTGCCGTCTTGGGCAATATGACGGTCATGAACGTGGGAGCCGTTTCGGCCGGCTTCAGATCTTCGGCCAGCCGAGCCAAGGACTCCCGGACAATGTCGTGGAATACTTCATCCGGCCACTCTCGAAATAACAACATACCTGCACTCTAAGCCTTAGATCACATGCGGTCTAGTCGTTCAATGCCTACAGGTCTGAGCTAGATCGTCCTTGGCCCATCAGCTTCCGCTTGACTCGGTGCATGCTGTGATGTTTTATGGCAAAAGCGATGTCGTTGTATGTCAGCCATCCACACATCATTTCACACCAAAGTAGATGGGCCGTGAAAGGAAGGTTCAGGTGAATGAGCGACGCTCGGATACGACACGTAGCCCCGGCAACTACGCGAGTCGGCTGGATTGGCGCCGGAGTCATGGGCGCGGCCATGTCTGCACGTCTGCTCAAAGCAGGATATGCCATGACCATGCATACCCGAACGAAAGCGAAGGCAATCGCTCTACTGACCGAGGGGGTACAGTGGGTTGACTCGCCGAGATTGGTCGCCGATCGGTCCGATGTCGTGTTTACGATGGTCGGACTTCCGCAAGACGTGCGAGACGTCTATTTCGGTGACGTCGGTGTGCTGAAGGGCGCCCGTGCCGGAAGCATCATCGTGGATATGACGACGACCTCTCCCGAGTTAGCGAGAGAAATCCATGGCGCGGCGAAGGCACAAGATGTGTCGGCAATGGATGCGCCGGTCTCGGGCGGCGATATCGGTGCGCGACAGGGCACGCTGTCTCTTATGATCGGCGGCGATCGAGAGAGTGCCGACACGCTCATGCCGCTGTTTGAGATTCTCGGCAAGACGATCGTCTACCAGGGTGGGGCTGGCTCCGGGCAACATACGAAGCTGTGCAATCAAATCGTCATCGCCGGAACGATGATCGGTGTTTGCGAAAGCCTGCTCTATGGCTATAAGGCCGGCTTGGATCTGGAAACGATGCTGCACTCGATCAAGAGCGGCGCAGCCGCCTGTTGGACTCTCGAGCAACTTGCGCCGCGCATCCTGCAACGCAATTTCGAGCCAGGGTTTTTCGTCGAGCATTTTCTTAAAGACATGGGCCTCGCCTTGGAAGAAGCCCGACGCATGCGGCTAGTCTTGCCAGGCCTCGCCCTTGTTCATCAACTCTATCTGTCCGTACTGGCCCATGGGTACGGCCGATGCGGGACGCAGGCATTGATGCTCGCGTTGGAAGATTTGTCGCACGTGAACGTCACGCCGGAATCACGACCTTCCTAAGCCTCATCCATCCGACGATTCACCACAGCTTCACTTGCTTGGATTGATCGAGGCCGATTCCGATGTTATAGTCGCTCGCCATGGGAATCGACAGCGCTACCAAAGCTCTGCTGATCGCTGTGACCGGCGATGCCGCGGCCGCCGTCTATTCGATCAATCGGCTCAAACCTGAATTACTCTGCTTCTTCGTGCCCGAGTCGGTGAAAGGGCTCATTGAAACAGCGGTCCAACCGCACATTGGCCAAATGCCGAGACGCTGGGATTGGGTGGTGACGACGGATGCGTCGCGGGTGATGTCTTCCTACCAGGCACTGGCACGGGCGCTTCCCGATTTGCTCCAGACTTGGGACGTAAAGAGCGGGGAATTAGTGATGGATCTCAGCGGCGCGACACCGGCGATGACGGGGGCCATGACACTGGCGGCCACGCCTTATTGCTCGCGTGTCATCACAATCACCCCCTACACGAATGAAGTACCGGCCGATGACGAACGGATTGCGCTCGATGGCCACGACCGGCTGTGGATTCAAGGCAACCTATGGGATGAAGCCGCCTCATCGGCGCGCCGCGATGGATGCGATCTGTTTAACCGAGGCGCGTTCACCCCTTCTGCCATGCTCTTTCGCCAACTGGAATCGCGCGTGAGCGGCGGGCAAAAGCCTCTCTATCGCGCGCTCGCCGATCTGGCCGACGGCTATGGACTCTGGGAACGGTTTCAACACCGCTCCGCGTGGGACAAGCTGAAAACGTCGCTGAAGGCTTTGGAAATGGCATCGATCTGGGGCGGTCCACCGGAACTCAAGACGCTGCTGCCCGCCGTCAAGCAGAATCTCGGCTTTCTAGAAAAGATCATTCTCGATCCGGGCGACGTAAAAGAAGGGATGGCGTACGACCTCTTGGCGCATGCCAGACGGCGAGCGGACGTGGATCATCACACTGAAGCGGCCATCGTCACTGTGTTGCGCGGATTGGAAGCTCTCGCCCAATATCGCCTGTGGAAATACCATCGCATCAAAAGCTGGGATGTGCAGCCAGAGCAATTGCCACACGCGCTTCAGGAAAGTTGCCGGACCTGCTGGCTGGATGACATCGACGGGAAATATCGATTGCCGCTGCTCAGCCAATTTCGAGCGTTGGCCGGTCTTGGCGACCCCATGGGACAGGCGTATCTTGCACAATGGACCAAGATGAAACCGTTTCTAGACGCGGCGAACCACGCAGTCCTTGGCCATGGGTTCGAGCCGATCAAAGCCGAACGGTTCCACCAATTGTACGAGATCATTGTGAAGATCGCGGCCATCAATGAGGGTACGCTGCCGAAGTTCCCCGTGTTAGTCCTTTGAGTGCCGGGCAGTATGACTCATCCGGCTCCACTTGCATGCAGTCCTGAGCCGACGCAAAGAGCCCAGGCTGCGCTGCAATGAATGGAAATTGAAATTCACTATGAAGACACGGATTGCGCCGGAGTCGTGTACTATGCCAACTATCTGAAATATTTCGAGCGGGCTCGTACTCATTATTTGAGGGCACGAAACATTGCCGTCGTAGATTTATTACGAGACGGAACGCAATTTATGGTCACTCACGCCGAGGTGCACTATCGATCTCCTGCGCGGTATGGGCAGGTGCTGACAATCGAGACGATGGTGACACATCGCGGCAAGGCCACATTGACGTTTTCGCATACGATTCGCGAACGGACAAGTCAACAGATCGTCGTTGAAGGATCGGCGACCCTGGCGGCCGTGAATCTGGATGGGAAACTCAAACGATTGCCGCCGCCGTTACGGGACATGCCCGAACAGCCTCTGCGCGCTTCCTGATTGACTCGACCCCGGCGCCCGTTCGCTTATGCATGGTCGCGGTAATCAATTAAGATAGGACGTATGGATAAACTAGGTACATGGCTTGCGATCTCTGCAGTAGCGGTGGGATTTGTCGTCCTCGCATGGCTCTTATTCGCCGACAATCCAAAAGACAACAAGAAAAAGAAATTGAAAAAATAGAGACCGGCAATCTGCGCAGAGTGCTACGCTAGAGGCGAAGCTAAGAGAGACCGACTACGAGTGTGTGCTGGAGTGTTGCTTTTGAAAGATGTCCGGATAATGCTCAATCCCGCATTCCGGGCAGAGGCCGTGGCTAAAGTCCGCTTGTGAGTTCGCGGCAATATACACTTCGATCTGCTTCCAATATCCCTTATCGTCTCGAATCTTTTTGCAATACGAGCAGATCGGCAAGAGCCCTCGCAGGGCTTTGACTTCTTCCTCGACGCGCTTTCTGGTCAAAGACAAGGCCACCGTCAGCCAGACCACGAAGATCGTAATTCCACGATTGGCGAGGCCTAGCCAGAACAAGCCCGGAGGGGATAGGAAGAAACCAGCGACAGCACACACGGTGCACATTGCCGCCACGAGCAATACCAATGAGGCTTCATGCCGGTTTGACCACAGCGTAATCCAGGCGACAGGAGCCACGTACAACAGGCCATCCGCGACACCTTTTGGAATGAAGAGATCGAGGATGAAGACGCCAATCGCTGCGCATAGGATAGGAGCGAGCTTCAGTGCGGCGGCCAAACGTCCCTGCCCCTGGGCCGTGTCCGCCCCTTGATCAGACGTGTGTACGAATCCTTGCCTGAGGCGTGTAATAGCGTCCACTGATGCCCTCTCGGCACCCTCCGGAAAGAGCGCCGCCAGTCTACAGAGAACTAGTATAGAGGAACACCCCCCATAGGGGTATCAGACAAATCCCTACATGCTCATCAGCGGATAGTCCCTAGATCCTTTTTCAATAGGTCCGCGATATTGTGATGATCGATGAACACTTCTGCGACTGTCCGACCGTAGATGTCGGTCGCTTTCCGAATCATCGTGACCTGTCCTTGATGGAGAAGTTCATCCAGGCGCTGTGTGGCCTCCAGCCCTCCGATATCAGCACGCTCTACGGCATTGAAACCTTGAATGCGAATGTGCTCCGCCCCATAGACGAAGGTGTCGCCGTCGATAAGATGGATTCGCGCAGGATCTAACACTTGTTCGCTGTGTGCCAGAAGAGTCCGGGAATTGTTACGCGCGAGGCTTCTGCGTACAGACCGTTGTGAATCGGATTGATGGAGCGTATGTACGCCGTGAATCGACCGAGCGCTGACCCGGGAGAACGTTGTACGGGGTTCCTTCGGCGCTGCGGCAGTCATGCGAGATGTCGATTTGTCTTCGCATTTCTTGGACACGCCTTTTGTTGCCAGCGCGGGCGTCGGAAGACCCACAAGCGCTCCGCAGAGCAATAGAACTAATCCAGCCCAGATTCCAACTCGCGTTCTCTTCTTCATGTCGCTTACTCCTTCAGTCATTATCTGTCTAACCGCAATGGCCCCTGTGCAAGACCCATGCGCACGAGTTGACAAAGCAAAAATGCGCGTGCTGAAATGGCTTCAATCGTTTCACGAAGGAGCTTCATCTATGGACATGTTTGGACGAGTCGGGTTGGTCGAGGTCCCCATTCTCATCGCCCCGGATCAAAAAGCCTGGTTGGATCGCATGATCACTGAAGGAAAAATCGCGATTCCGCCTGGAGGGACATTGGAAAGGGGTTCACTCTACTCCATGTTCATCCGCATGCTGTTGCATAACGCCATGGAAGAGCAGAAGCGCCAAGAGGCGATCGACGCGGAGGATGAGGACGACGAGTAGGTGAGTGTCCGTATCTCAACGGACGCAAGGCGTATCCGTGAGGATACGTGTCATTAGAGCGCCCGGAATACCGTGTAGGCAGTCGCCAGCGTCTGCGTGAGGTCACGCGGTGTATGGGCGGTAGATAGAAAGGCCGCTTCGAACTGCGAGGGAGCGAAGTAGACACCCTTGCCGAGCATGCGATGAAAGAACTTGGCATACCGTTGCGTATCGGATTGCTTCGCCGTCGCATAATCGACCACCGGTTCTTTCGTAAAGAAGGCCCCCATCATCGACCCCACCCGCGTTTGGATCAACGGAACACCGGCTTTTTTCGCGGCCTCGCCAAGACCGTCGGCCAATACACGAGCTCGCTCCTCTAACTTTCGATAAATGCCGGGGGTCTGGAGCTCCTTCAGCATGGCAATGCCGGCCGTGACGGCTAAGGGATTTCCAGATAATGTACCCGCTTGGTAGACGGGACCGGCGGGCGCCACCTGCTGCATCAGTTCCCGTGCTCCACCATAGGCGCCGACCGGCAATCCCCCGCCGATAATCTTCCCCAGACAGGTCATGTCGGGCATGATGCGATAGAGCGCCTGTGCGCCGCCGTAATGTACTCGGAAGCCGGTAATCACTTCATCGAAAATCAGCAGGATGCCGTGCTTGCGGGTCAGCGTCCGCAGCATCGGAAGAAACTCGTCATGCGGTGGAACGACCCCCATATTGCCGGCCACCGGTTCTACAATGACACAGGCCAGCTCGCCTGCATGGGCTTCGATCAATTTCTGAACGGCTGCGATATCGTTGTATGGCGCCGTCAGCGTATGCCGGGCGAAATCTCTCGGAACCCCCGGCGAATCGGGCAATCCCAGCGTTGCCACACCGGAGCCGGCCTTCGCCAACAGATAATCGGCATGGCCGTGATAACACCCTTCAAACTTCAACACGCCGTCCCGCTTCGTATGCGCACGGGCCACGCGAATGGCACTCATGATCGCCTCAGTGCCCGAATTGACTAACCGCACTTGCTGCATCGACGGCACGGCCTCCGCGATCATCTGAGCTAAGCGGACTTCCAATTCCGTCGGCGCGCCATAGCTCGTTCCATGTGCTGCGGCTCGCGTGATCGCCCGGATAATGGGCGCCGGCGCATGGCCGAGGATCATCGGTCCCCACGACAGCACGTAATCGATAAAACCGTTCCCATCCACATCGTATAGGCGCGAACCCTTTGCCCGCTTGATGAAGAGAGGATGCCCGCCCACGGACCGAAACGCGCGAACGGGGCTATTGACGCCGCCGGGAATGACTCGTTGCGCGGCGGCGAAGAGTTTCTTGGAGGTGGTCGTCTTCATAAAAAAGCGCGCCACGGTATCATGGGATTGTGAACTCGGTCAAGGTGATGGCCACGGTCTTTCTAGAGGACTTCATTGCCCTGGAGCCACGGCCATTGCTGCAGTCAAAAAGGGACAGGCGGGGAGGCGAAATGCGGCGCTCTCGTCAGCCTTGCTTGTACAGTCTTCATTTCTTAAACAGAGGAATGTTCCAATTCTTTCTCGCCGATTTTTGCGGCTCGCCGACGGTCAACAGCACATGGAACGGAATTTCCGGTCGCACATCCTGTTCTGTGCCCCAGACCTTTCCGCTTTCTTCCAGAATCTTTATGAAGATAGCATACTCCTCGTCACGATCCCGCAAGACCTGTTCGGCTTCTGTAATGATGAAAAGATAGCCTGGGGCCGGCAGCCATTGCAGGTCCGTCACACATTCTTCGAAGGCGTCCCAATTTTTGCCAAAATAATCTGGGAAATCCAAGACCCTCGCAAACTCGCCCAGCAATCCGGCCTTCGTGTGGCATTTTCGACCATGGAACTCTTTGACGACAAACCCAGGCGGTATCGCGATCTGGTCCGGGTAGGTCTGCCCTTTTTTTAAGACCAGGAGTTCTACATAAGGGGGGGCGATAGATCGTAACCGTTCAATGCCCATCGAATGCCTCAATTCATGGGAATAAAGGTGAGGTAGTGATCGCCGGTGTAATAGGCCTTGCCGGTCCGTTGCTCGATCACGATCCGTTCCGGACCTCGATCGCGGCCCGGAGTTTTTGGGTTCACATCGTACTCGCGATAGCGGCCGGGCGGCAGTCGGCGTTCACGATTCTGAAATGTTCTCCCGCCGGTGTAACCCGGTAGGGGATCGCCGTGTCGTGCTTGAACAGCCTTCAAGATTTTTTGGGCGGCGAGCGGAGGGACCGGGACCCGAGCCTCCGTAGATGATGCAGCAGCCGACTCCCTCCCTACTATTGGTGCGATGTCCGCTGTTGCACGAGTGGACGATGCCCTTGATTCATTGTGCGGGGGCACAATCGGAAGATAAGGCTGTTCTGAACCAACGAGATCGGGCGAGGCGCCGCCCGCAACGATGATCAGGGCGAGGCAGGCAACTACGCAGAAGATGGTTCGCATCGGGCTTCCAGTCTCCCGGCTATGAAGGCGGCGGCAAAACGGGGGGGACGGTACCATGCAGCGTCGTTCAAGGCAAGTCGATCTCAGCCAATACAGCAGCCCCGCTTTCCATTGCGGCCATCGCATGCCTTTGTTAGAATAGCTCGCGCTTCTGTGAGCCGCGCCGGAATGCGACACGCAAAAATCGTCTGCACCATAGGTCCAGCCAGTGAATCGCCCGAATTACTTGACCGCCTGATTGTAAGCGGCATGAATGCGGCTCGTCTTAATTTTTCTCATGGCTCGCATGAATCGCACGCGCGCGCCATTGAAGCCATACGCCAAGCGGCCGAACGGCATGGCACTCCGGTGGCCATTATTCAAGATTTGCAGGGACCGCGCATCCGCGTAGGAAATCTCCCCGGGGGTACGGTAGAAGCGGCTGCCGGCCAGATCGTTCGGCTTGTCGTTGACCGCCCGCCGCAGAAATCCGTCGCCTCTGTCCTGGATATTCCAGTCACCTATCCCCATCTTGCTCAGGACGTGAAACCCGGCGCTCGCATTCTCATCGACGACGGCCTTATCGAGCTCACTGTGCAGAAAATTTCGCAACAAGCCGTAGAATGCCGCGTGCACATCGGAGGCCCAATCGGATCGCATAAGGGCATGAATTTGCCAGGCACCGCCATCAGCGCCGCCACGCTCACCGAGAAAGATCGCGAGGATTTACGATTCGGGCTGAAGCATCAGGTCGACTATGTTGCGCTCTCGTTTGTGAGAGGACCCGACGATATCATTGAGGCACGGCAATTGATGGCCGAGTATGGAGGAGAGGTTCCGATCATTGCCAAGATCGAACGGCGTGAAGCCGTGGACCATCTGGAGTCCCTCCTGGATCAGGTCCACGGCATTATGATCGCCCGGGGTGATCTCGGCGTCGAGATGGGTTCCGAAGCGGTCCCAGTCCTTCAAAAACGGATGATCACCGAGGCCAATCGCCGGCGTAAGCTCGTCATTACGGCGACTCAAATGTTGGAATCGATGACGCACAATGCTCGTCCGACCCGGGCGGAAGCCTCGGACGTC
>JAICXS010000332.1 GCA_025934615.1 Nitrospiraceae bacterium | reverse complement strand
GGCATCGGCCTTTTCGCGGGCCTGAAACATTTTTCGTCACAAAAGCCGCGACTGCGGTTCCAGAACCTACGACTTGTGCCGTGCTGCACGCACCCAATATCGCATCGGCTTGTCGGCGCTTGTTACTAATGCTCAAGGCGCTTCGATACGCTTTCAGCTGTACAAGAGTTCACGCTACGCTTGCTGGAGAATAGGAGACGCCTACGCTGAGGCCAACGCGGCAAGGACAAGGGTATTTTGTGTTACGCGCATGAAACCTCCTCATTGTGCCAGCGTATGAAACAGTCTCTCAACAGCAACATAGCCAACAACAAGATACATACGATCCTTTCAACCCATGGAAATAGGAATGTTTGACACGGGCGCATAGAGGCCTTCGTTCGGGTTGTCGCTTTTGCCGTCAGGCAGTCAGAGAAAATCAGAGCATTCTTTCTATGAAGCGCCAGCGTGAGTTATAAGCTTTAACTGAATTGATTTACCTAGGCACACAAGGTTTTTGGGTCCTGTCAGAAGCTCACGGGCATTCCCCAACGTCGCCATGATTTTTTTGCGGTTACGGATCATGCCGGGATAGGCCAATAGCCGTTCACTCTCACCATCCGGCCAAGAAGCCACACGATCCAGATCGAAGCCTGCAAACGCTTGGCGAATCGCAGGCCAACGGTCGCGAACGATGTCATCATTAAACCGCGCGGAAAAAACCGCCGCAGTCAGGGCCTCAAAAGGCTCGTTGTCGCTGCACGGCATCCGGCCTTTAAAGGGGCACCAGCATGGAGCGTTTTGAATAGGCGGATGCACCATGGCCTCACTTCGTCATACAATCAATACATCGTATCCACCTCGCCGTCCGTAAGCGAGGAGAGAAGACGATGAAGACATTGTAACGATCGACCGAGAACCGAGGCCAGGAGCAATCTGCTCGTTATGAAACAGGATCGAGAAAGGAGGCCGCCATGGACCGAAGGACTCTCTTGAAAAGCGGGATCGCGCTTGGCATGGGGCTTTTCGCCAAGCATATGGGACTGTGGCCTGCAGAAGCCAAGGAGGGACGCATCGTGAAAGTGACCAAGACGGATGATGAATGGAAAACATTGTTGACTCGAGACCAATACTATGTGCTGCGAGAGGAAGGAACGGAGCGGGCCTTCACCAGTCCATACCACGATAATCATGAAGCCGGGGTGTATCAATGCCGAGGATGTGAGCTGCCGCTGTTTTCATCTGAGCATAAATTCGAGAGTGGGACAGGATGGCCAAGCTTTTGGAGACCGATCGAAGAATCGGCCGTTGAGACGCGAATTGACCGGAAATTCTTCATGACGAGAACGGAGGTCCATTGTGCCCGCTGCGGTGGCCATCAAGGACACATCTTCGACGATGGCCCGCCACCGACAGGGTTGCGATACTGCATCAATGGCGTGGCGCTAAAATTCGTTCCCGCTTAGCGGCGTACCATGCCTTGTTGTTCAGGCTTCGGTTAGCGACCATCAGAGTCGTAAGCTGATGGGACCATAGGTGCTATGCTCGCCTTTTCCCCTATGATTGATAGGGCAGCTGCGGATATAGATTTTCCATCGCTCCTCTATCTTTACGGTTCGGCTCCTGCCGAAACCTTCTCGCCAGCCCCCGTAATTCAGTAACCCGCCGAGATCACTCATCTCTTTTTTGATGTATTAGCCGATCCAAGGGAACGTTTTCTGCCATGGAACACAGGACGGAAAGCCGCTTCTCGCATATACTTCATATACCTGTAGTCACTCATAACCAGCGAAACATGGATCAAAAACGAGGCCTCTTCCGTCTCTCTATCAAACGAACAGGCAGGCTGATCCAAGGAACGGAGGTCGCTCCTTGCGAAGTCCTCGATCTCACCGATAAAGGCATGCTGATCCAGGCCGACTGCGCCGTCTCGATCGGAAGCGAGCTTCAACTCGAATTTCCATTGACGCCGACCGCCCTGCTTCAGTGCACCATTCACATTACGCACGTGGCACCGCCTCACCTCGGAGCCCGGATCGCGTCTATCTCGCCAGAGCATCAGCAAACACTCTCGCGGTTCATCGATGAACTGCTCGCGTTGAATGTGACTGGATTCTAGCCATGCCGCAGCCCTTGATCCGCCGCCTTCAGCCCTATATCTGCTTAGTGTCCGCGGTCATCTTGCTTAGTTCGATCACCCCGGTCATGAAGTATCTATTTCAGCGCACGGATATGCAGCCGATTGGCATGGCGGGCATCAGAGTGGCGATCGGCTTTGCTGTTTTATTGGGAATAAGCTTGGTGAAAGAGCGGAGAGCGTTGCTGTCCATCGCCCTTCGGGATCTGTTGCAGTTATCGTTCGTCGGCTTCCTTGGGGTGTTGTCGTATGGACTGGCGGCGTGGGGCCTGCTCTATACATCAGTCATACACTATAGCTTGATCTATGGGCTTCTTCCGTCCTTCACCGCCCTCTTTAGTTTTCTAATGGGAAAAGAACAGGTACGAGCCTTGAAAATCCTCGGTATCGCGATCGCATTTTTAGGCTGCGGTGTGTCGATCTCCGAAGGGTTTGATGAAACCTGGCACACATTTGGGTTAGGAGAAACTCTGGTCCTTCTGTTTACGATCGCGATGTCGGCGCATATCGTGCTGAGCACCGGACTCGTCAGGCGACTCGGCGTGATGACCTCCAATACGGTGATGTTCGGAACGAGCGCGAGCGCCTTGCTGCTCTGGGCCGTGGCCGTCAGAGAAACCGTCTCTGTGCCTGTCTCACTGACGGCCATGAGCTTAATGCTCTATATGGGGGCGTCGACCGCGGCAGTCTTCTTTCTTCGTGCCTTGTCTCTCCAGTCTCTGACTCCGCTCACCGTCGGCACGTTCCATCACCTGGTTCCGGTCTGTGCCATTGCTTTTGCCTATCTCTTTCTCGCGGAACCGATTGAAATGCATACTATGATCGGGGCCGCTATTATCTTGGCAGGTACTGAATGCGTACGGCGCGGTACCCGCAGCGAACAATGCCTGACACCCCGGTACGTAACCCTCGGTGTTCAACCACAGAGGACCTCTCTCTAACCATGTCGATCCTCAGCTATTGAGAATAGCCTGCTAGGCGCTGTGGTTTCTTCGGCAATTCGAAGATCAACCGGTTCACTGAATCGACTGGCTTAACTCCTTCTCCATAGACGGTAGGATACAGGCTTTGCGCAAAAGCGAAGAAGTCGGCTTGTCCTTCATCAGGCACATCGACCAGCGAGGCAAGCGAGGCGAGATATTCCCCCTGACCCCGCGCGATGTCCTGTTTTAAATTGTCATAGTTCAGCACAGTGAACGCCATGACCTTATGCTCGGCCTTCAAGGTGCCATCGCCGGCAAACCACGACCTCGGCGACGTGCTGGAGGTAAATTCCTTCGTCGGTTCCGTTAGATCCGTGACCGCTTGCGACGTGCCGTTGGTCAGCTCGCTCGACGCCCTAAACGGCGCTTCGCTGAGATCCGTGGAAGCTTTAAAGGGAGCCTCCGTAACATCGAGCGTCGGCTGTGTGACAAGAGGCTGGATCGCCATACATCCCGAAAGCAGGCTCGTCACAACAGCGGCACAACTAAGACAGGCGAAACCGGTGTTTACATGCATGGTGACCTCCAGATTGCGAAGTATGTAATAAATGCTACGAAATGCGAGCGCTC
>JAICXS010000563.1 GCA_025934615.1 Nitrospiraceae bacterium | reverse complement strand
ATCCGGCCGACTGGATCGCAGAGCAACTCTTGCAGCAGATGAAGCCCGGCTCAATCGCGCTGCTGCATGACAATGTCGCAGACGATCCCGATACCGATCAGGTCCGGACCTTGGAAGCGGTATGGAGCGTACTGAACAAGGCGGCAGACCGCTTCCGGTTCTGCACATTGCCTCAATTGCTGGCGGCCGGAAGCCCGAAGACCAGCTTCGACATCATTTAGCCGAGACGCTAGCCATTGGACAATTATACCGTCATCCACGCAGAAGGGTTGAGCAAGAGATATCTGATCGGCCATCGCTCCGAACGATATGTGACCCTGCGCGATGTGGTCACCCAGCGCGTCCGGAGAATGTTGGGCAGGCACAAGGACGACGGTGGCGCTTTCCAGGAGGAATTCTGGGCGCTCCAGGACCTTAGCTTCGAAATAAAGCGCGGTGAGATTCTGGGCGTCATCGGCCGCAATGGTGCCGGTAAGTCCACATTGCTGAAAATATTGAGCCGCATTACCGAGCCTACCAAGGGGCGGGTGACGATCAGAGGCCGGGTCGCAAGTCTTCTTGAAGTCGGCACAGGATTTCACCCGGAACTCACGGGCCGGGAGAATATATTCCTCAACGGCACGATCCTCGGCATGACGCGCGAAGAGATAAAGCGAAAATTCGACGAGATCATCGCCTTCGCGGAAGTCGAGAAATTCCTCGACACGCCTGTGAAGCGCTATTCCAGTGGCATGAATGTTCGGCTTGCTTTCGCTGTGGCCGCCCATCTCGAGCCGGAAATTCTCATCATCGACGAAGTTCTGGCTGTCGGAGACCTGGAATTCCAGAAGCGATGCCTGGGAAAGATCGATTCGATCGCACATTCCGGCCGCACGGTATTATTCGTGAGCCACAACATGCCCGCCGTGGCGACGCTTTGCACGCGCGGCCTGGTTCTCGAAAACGGCAGGTTGATCGCCGACGGCGATATCACCAAAGCGGTTGCGACCTATACCGCCCAGGCTATCGGCCACCACAATTCCAGCACTGCTCTTCTCTACGAGCGCACTTCACCCGTGACTTCGGAGGCCGCGGTGATGCGCGTGGAAATGCTGAACCAGGACGGCAAGCGCATCAATAGCATCGATGCCGAGCAGCCCGTGACCTTCCGGCTACATTACAAGAACAGGTTCGATATCCCGCAATGCTCGTTGCTGCTCCAGCTGCGCAGCATGGCTGGACCTATCCTGATGAAGCTCGAGTCCGACCCAAGGCGAACGTTGGCGCAGACCGGACCGGGCGATCATTTCATCGATTGCACCGTGGACCATTTGCCGCTCTCTCCTGACCAATATTTGCTGAGCTTTGGCGTCACCATCTATGGCGTGCGGATGGTCGATTGGGCGGAAGATGCCGCCATCCTGCTGGTCAAGGACAGTAACGATCCTGAACTGCAACCGGCGTCGAATTCCAATGCCGTGATGGCCGTCCGGCACCGCTGGAACGTGACGGCACCGGTTCTTTCCTGAGCAATGCCGGAACGTATAAACCTTTTTTATGAAGAACCTGCTGGCGATCGTTGGCTGCCTTATGACCGCTATCACCGCGCCCTT
>JAICXS010000075.1 GCA_025934615.1 Nitrospiraceae bacterium | reverse complement strand
CGGGAGAGGGCGTTCGGGTGTCGTTTACGCATACCATCAGGCACCGCGGTGCGATTCGAACCTGGTGAAGAAAAACATGTCACGTTAGTCGCCATTGGAGGAAACCGGGTTGCGTACGGAATAAATGGTTTAACCAACGGCTCGCTGGATGACCCGGGTGTTCGGGAACGCGCACTGGCGAAGGCTGAAGCATTGGGATTTATTGCGAAAGGGATGAGTAAGTGAGAATCCCACGCCGCCAATATGCCGATCTGTATGGACCGACGACCGGCGATCGTCTACGTCTCGCCGATACGGAATTGCTCATCGAAATTACAAGTGACCTCACGATACCCGGTGAAGAGGCGAAGTTCGGCGGCGGCAAATCGATTCGCGATGGGATGGGACAGTCGCCGGCCGCCACGCGGGCTCGAGGCGCGCTGGATCTGGTCATTACGGGAGCTATCATCCTGGATTGGTGGGGCATTGTGAAGGCAGACATCGGCATCCGAGACGGGCGTATCGTTGCCATCGGCAAATCCGGAAACCCTGACATGATGCCGGGTGTGACGCAAGGGATGGAGATCGGCGCTTGTACGGAAGTGATCTCCGCTGAAGGCAGGATCGTCACGGCCGGCGGCATCGATACCCACATTCATTTTATTTGCCCGCAGATCATCACCGAAGCCATATCTGCCGGCCTCACCACCCTCATTGGAGGAGGGACGGGACCGGCGACAGGGACGAATGCCACTACGTGTACGCCTGGTGCGTGGAACATTCATCGTATGCTGGAAGCGGCGGACGGGTTTCCCATCAACCTCGGATTTCTTGGGAAGGGCAATTCTTCATTGCCTGATGGCCTCAATGAACAGGTGGAAGCCGGGGCCATTGGATTGAAGCTGCATGAAGATTGGGGTACGACGCCGGCCGCGATCTCAACCTGTCTCGATGTCGCCGAGCGATACGATGTGCAGGTCGCCATTCACACCGACACGCTCAATGAAACTGGATTCGTGGAAGACAGCATCAAGGCGTTTGCCGGACGGACCATCCATTCGTTTCATACGGAGGGTGCGGGCGGCGGGCATGCGCCGGATATTATCAAGGTGTGTGGCGAGCCGAATGTCCTTCCTTCTTCGACCAACCCCACGATGCCGTTTACCATCAATACGATGGACGAACATCTCGACATGTTGATGGTGTGCCATCATTTGCACCCTCGAGTGCCGGAAGATATTGCGTTTGCGGAGTCACGTATCCGCCGCGAGACCATCGCGGCAGAAGACATTCTGCATGACATGGGGGCGATCAGCATCATGTCCTCTGATTCGCAAGCCATGGGGAGGGTAGGAGAAATCATTATTCGTTCATGGCAGACTGCGCATAAAATGAAACTTCAGCGCGGGCATTTGCCTGAGCACGGAGCCGAGAACGTGGGGAATGCGCATGATAATTTCAGAGCGCGGCGCTATGTAGCCAAGTATACAATCAACCCTGCGATTGCCCATGGCATTGCCCATGAAGTCGGCTCCCTCGAAGTCGGTAAACTGGCGGATTTGGTGATCTGGAAGCCCGCCTTCTTCGGCGTGAAGCCTGACATGGTCGTAAAGGGAGGCTTTCCGATGTCGGCAGCCATGGGTGATCCGAATGCCTCGATCCCAACGCCCCAACCCGTCTTGACGCGGCCCATGTTCGGCGGCTTCGGTCGAGCGCCATTTACGACGAGCCTCACGTTTGTTTCGCAAGCGGCGCTCGATCGAGGAGTTCCGAAGTCGCTTCATCTGCAAAAAACTATCGCCGCAGTGAAGCATTGCCGCAGCATTGGCAAGCGCGATCTGAAACTCAACGACGCTCTTCCACGGATCGAGGTCGATCCGGAGACCTATGAAGTCCGCGCCGACGGACAATTGTTGAGCTGTGAACCGTTGGCCGTGCTTCCAATGGCGCAACGCTATTTTCTTTTTTAAGCGGCTGATGAAAAACCCTTCCAGCTGCGTTCTCGGCTTCAAACTATCCTCAACGTACCCCAGAGGTACGCCTCCGGTTCCTTGCTGGAAGCCTTTTTGATCAGCCGTGATAGGGACGGTAGGAAAGCATGATGATTGTAATCGAAGAAAGTTGAACGTGAAGCATGAATACCCTTTCGCTTCTCCACGGACTCCGCTTTATCGATAGCTTTTTCCCGTCCGGTGGCTATGCATTTTCGTCTGGATTGGAGGCCGCCGTGCAAGGCAAGCTGATCCAGAATGCAGAAGACCTGTCGCGTTATGTGGAGGACCTATTTGAGCGGGGGCTCGGCCGTTGCGAGGCAGTGGCTGTCGGTCTTGGCCATGACGCTGCGGTGACGGAAGCGCTTCAGGTGGCAGTTGGCGCTGATCGGGAATTGGACGCCATGAAACTGA
This sequence comes from Nitrospiraceae bacterium, assembly GCA_025934615.1. Taxonomy (GTDB): domain Bacteria; phylum Nitrospirota; class Nitrospiria; order Nitrospirales; family Nitrospiraceae; genus JAICXS01. The sequence continues at coordinate 5,259 of JAICXS010000075.1, read as the reverse complement.
GCCGCGATGCGCGCATGGCAAGCCGACAGATGGGGCGACAGATCCTCAGAAGTGCAGTCGAGCAGGCAGAGTCATCGGCAACCGTGCGTCATTTTGTCGCTGAGGTCGACACGGATCGTTCGCCGGGACATCTCGCTGTGAGCCTCGGAGTAACATTGGGTGCTTTTGGATGGTCACGACAGGCAAGCGTGGCGGCGTTTCTCTATCACACGGCAGTGGGGTTCGTGTCCGCCTCGTACAAATTATTGCCGATCGGTCAACGAGAAGGGCAGCGCTTGCTTGTAAGCTGGATGCCGTTGATCGATGACGTCAGCCGTCGGACCGAACATGCGAAGATCCTGACCTCATGGTCGCCGATCCAGGACATCTGCTCGATGCGTCATTCACAATTAGCCACCAGGCTGTTCCGATCATGAGTGGAGATCACCATCATCAGAGTAATGGTCCGACGCTTGCGCGGGCTGCGAAAGTTCCCGTCATCGGTATCGGAGGACCCGTTGGATCGGGCAAGACGGCGCTCGTAGAGGCGCTTTGCCGACAATTGCGCGATCAGTACAGCTTAGCCGTGGTGACAAACGACATTTTCACGAAAGAGGATGCCGAGTTTCTGACGAGACGTGGCGCCCTGCCGGCCGATCGGATCGTCGGCGTTGAAACCGGCGGCTGCCCCCATACTGCCATCCGGGAAGACGCGTCGCACAATCAAGAGGCCATCGATGCGTTTATCAAGCGCATCAAGGGTGTCGAGCTGATTTTTGTGGAAAGCGGGGGCGACAATCTTGCGGCCACCTTTAGCCCTGAACTGGTCGACCACGTTATTTATGTAATTGACGTGGCTGCGGGAGATAAGATTCCTCGCAAAGGTGGTCCAGGCATTACACGGTCCGATCTGTTGATCATTAATAAGGTCGATCTGGCACCTTACGTGGGGGCCGATCTTTCCGTGATGGAGCGGGACAGCAAACGGATGCGCGGTGAAGGTCCGTTCATCTTTACGAATCTGTGGATGGGCGTTGGACTCGCGGATGTTATTGAATGGGTCCGGCAATTCTTGTCTTCCCACGCTCGTTCCACGAAGGTCGCTCATGATCGAATCCGTGGAGCCTGATCGAGCGAGCGATTTTACCAGGATTGGAAGAAACGGCGAACTGGTTCTGGATTATATCCGCCAGGGGGCGAAGACGATCCTTAGCCACTCCAGTAGCCGAAGTCCATGGCATTTCTTTCCGCCCATTCCGCTTGATGAGACGGGCGCGGTCTACACGCTACTCGTGAACCCGTCCGGTGGGTTGGTTGGAGGCGATCATCTGGTTCTTCGCGCGGCCCTTGGCCCAGGATCACATGTGCTCTTCTCGACTCCGTCGGCAAATCGGGTCTATCGTTCCACTACAGAGCCGGTTCGACAAGAGATTCGATTGACGGTTGGAGCGGGGGCCGTCCTCGAATGGGCGCCTGAGTTGACCATTCCTTTCGCGGGATCACGATTCAATCAAACGATTCATGTCGCTCTAGAACATGGAGGGACGCTCATCTTATGGGACGCGTTAGCGGCCGGACGGATCGCACGGGGGGAGCGCTGGGGGTTTACGAGTTTTGACAATGAGATTCGGGTGACGACGCCATTAGGAAGGACGGTGCTGGAACGCTATAGTCTCTTCTCTGACAAGGTGATGTGTGGCGCTGGACTGGCAGAAGACTGGGACTATGTCGCGTCGCTGTTTCTTTTGAATGAAGCGGTGGAGGATGAGGTGTGGAAGCGGTTGGAGGAAAAAATTCTGCCGATCATAGAAGATCGGCAGGGCCGGGTCTTGGGAGGAGTGTCGGAGCCAGCGGTGCGAGGCCGTGTCGTCAAACTGTTGGCGAAATCGGCGCCGGACCTCAATGCCACATTTGAGTCGATTTGGGCGGCTGCTCGGGCACTATTATGGGGTCTCCCGTTCCCGGCCCTGCGACGTTATTAACCTTACCAAATACCAAGTCCCATCATGACCATTCCAATGACGAGCCAACCGAAGACACCTGCGGCGATCAGTGCTTCCAGCGTCATACGTACTCCCTCATACTCGTAAGGAATGTGAAAGTCTTGTAGAGGTATTGCTGCAAGGTAAGTGCCTACTGGTTGATAACTGGCAAGAAATAGAATCATCAGGACTGGTGCGACAAATAAAAAAAAGAAGTCCTTATCACACCAAAATTACATAGTTCAAATTTGTACATGCGTGGCGATTTTTGTCACTTTTCGCATTGATCGAAGCATGCTGGTGTGTTTCTCTTTTTTCCCCCGGTCTCTTCTTGCAAGTTCATCCCTGAACTACCGCGCTTATTCATCAGAATCGCTGGAATACTTATACTGATCGAGCATATCGTCTACCACAAGCTGAGTGAGGGCACTCCGGGCCGACTCCAAACGCTTCAGCATGACGCCCGCCTGGCTCTTGTCCATACCCGAGACCGTTTCCGATGCCTCGACGCCAAACAGCGTGATGACGGTGAGGAGTTTCTGTTCCACGTCATCCAGGATGCCGCAGAGAGCGGCGATCCGTTGGGCAACAAGGTCTTGAAACGATAAAGCCGTATAGATGCGAATGAATCGCGTTTCATTTTCCATCAATATGTCATGAAGCGCTTGCATCGACCGGTCTCCTCCAACATTGGCCAAGGCATCGCTCATACGGCCCTGCGCCTCTTGTAGCGCTTCCGTCACGTCCATCACTACATGCGCTCCTTCTTCCGTCATCCGTTTTAGATCGGAAAGATACTGTTTGGCGAGAGGGAGTTGTGCTGCGCTGGCATTCATGGGCTCCGTGCTCTCTCCCAATCGTTTGAGCGCTGTATCAATATTCTTCGCGACTCTATCGAGATTGGTGACCAATTCCTCGTCGTCCATCGGACCTCCCGTTGGTTTGTTCACCATTCCTTCTCGGCTAATTGGGCCTCGCTCTTGACTCATCCGGGCATATGGGTTCAGCTCCCTCGCAAGATAGGCCTTCTTCGTTGAATTCCAAATCTTGAGCCAGTCGGTTAGGGCTTTGCGGGATGGCAATGTGAGGCACGCTCGCTACGGTCAAGCCTATTATTTAGCCGTATTATACCGTAAGAAACCTTCTTACATGCCATACAGAAGGCGTCTTATTACCTAAGCAACATATAAATGCTAGGGTAGCTTCCATGATTCGTGAATGTGCATGGTGTCGAGAGGTCCTCGAATTCAGTCGATCCGAGAAAGAAAAAGTGACCCACACAATTTGTGAGCTTTGCGAACGCCGTATGCAGCTAGAGGTTCCGGGCAAAGATTTTGTCGGCTATCTGCACGCACTAGCCTCAACAGCCTAATCAGTCCGCTCGTTCTACTCGCCATCCTACCGTGTAAAACAAGAACCGTGAAGAGCTGTAGGCCAATGCAGGAAGTGCCTTATGCCAGGTCACGTGATGAGTATCTACGCCCCCGGTTTGGACGCATCACTACCGATCACGCGACATATTTTGTTTCTGCATCATTGCCTTGCTCGTACAGGTCCCGGCGGCTGTATCTACACTGCGTTCGACAATGCGAACGCGTTCGAGCAATTCGCTCACGTGCTCTTCTCGCACAATCTCGATATCCTGCTCTACCGCTCGTCCGGTTCGTTCTCGTACGCGATCGCGGATCTCCTCTTTCACAAGGACCCGAATCTGTTTGGCTACATCGGCCCGAGCAGCCAGTTCCGCGATGCGTTCACATACGACCCGACCCTTTGAAAGATCTCCCTGTCCCACCCCAACAATATCTGACTCGGCCGACGAAATGGATGGTGTGGAGCCCGAGCGATCCTCTGCGTGAACAGTCCCAAGTGTGGCGAACAGAAGCACGAGCCAGCAGGTAGTCCGTTTCATCGATGCCCATGTCCATGACCGGTACCACTCGACTTTGAACCGCCCTGAGACGGCATGTGAAAGGGCTGATGCATGATGCGTGGTGGTCCGGCAGGAAATTGGGAGAGGGACGGTGGCAGCCGATGCGTAGGTTGAAGATGTCGGAGAGGCATTGAAGGGGAAGCCATAGAGGCGGATGACGGACGAGGCGTCAGCATGGGATGAGAATCACGCGTCTGAGGTATGGCTGCGATTGGCGCCGAAGTGAGAGCAGGAACGACATGTGGAGGAACCAGTCCAGGGAGCACACGCTGTAACACCACGAGATGCGGGTTGGCTGGAAAGAGTAAAGAGGCTTGTGCCCACAGACCTTGTGCCTGACCGACGCCAATCCATGGACTGGGATACGCTGTCGGAGACATGAGCGCCCAATCAGTCCAGGCTTGCGTCAAGACATGATCCGATTGCACGCGATTGATCAGATCCTGGCGCTGTTGACTCGCGCTCAGGACTTGTTCGGGCGACGTAGCGGCGGTCAACTTCGCGCTCATCTGCTCGACTTGTTGTTGCAGGTCATCAACTTCGGTTCGCAATAGTTGCAACTGTTGGCGCGCGTCATCATTCTGACGAAGGGTGATCACGGCCAGCGTCGCGTCTTCCGGATCGATCTGCGCCGTCACATCGACATGCATGATAATGTGATCGCCCTCTACCCGCGCACTGACGTGTTGTGCTGAGATAAATACGACTCCGGCCGTGTACGTCCGGATTTCGTCGCGGGTGATTTCCAAAGCCGTCGCCGTCGTTACGCTTTCTACATAGGTCACGACCTGCTCCAACGCATGTCGCTTCGCGGCTTCAAGCGCCAAGCGGGTGCCGTCTTCTTTGGTGTCATGATCGCCGAGGAGGTATTCTCCCTCTGCTGTCACAGTGAGAAGTTCGGCAAGACAGTGGTCGGAAAGGCTTAAACTGCTGAGGGTAGCCGCCAGGATGAGGAAATACTTCAGTAGGGAGACTCTGTTGGGGAAGGTCGGCATGCTCACATCCCCTTGTGAGAGCCCATCGTACCATAGCGGTTGATACTTTAAATACTAGACCATGAGACAGCGCCACTTAATGGCAATGGTCAATAGGGAACTCGGCTATCGATAGCGTTTCATCTTGTCGCGGCCTTCAGATAATAAATCTTCCATTTCCTTCATCTGTTTCTGTCTCGTATCAAGCAAAACTTGATCCATATCATAGGGATGTGGCTCTGTCTTGACCTGTGGAGCCGCAGCAATCGCCGGCTTCACTGGTGGAGTAGGCGTGGCGGCTACGGGTTGAGAAGAGCTTGTGACTGCGGCTTGTCGCTCGGCGGGTGGAAAATCAAGAGCGGGATTGGCATAAGCGATGATGACCCCGTAT
>JAICXS010000175.1 GCA_025934615.1 Nitrospiraceae bacterium | reverse complement strand
GGAGCCTCAAGGCTCCCCCTTCGACTCTTCAGCAGTGCAGCTCCTAGTTGGAAGCCACCGGGATCGCCTTGATGTCCGATGGTGTTCCTGCATCCGCCTTCTTCGCTCCAGCGACCGCGCCGCTCAACGGCAGCAACCGTTGATCGCCCGACGGAAGGACACGCAGATAGCCCCACTGTCCGGATTGCGAATACGGCAAGCGCTGATTGCTGTACACATAGTCGCCGGCCAATCGATAGACGCCTCCTGCCGATGGAATAAAGGCGTCGATCGTCTCGGAGCCGGAGAATTCGACCACGCTGATTTGATCGGCTCCTCGCATAAACGGCTCGATCGGCCACTCGTGCTTTTCGACACTGAACATTTGATTCTGTTCATTGTTCGCGCCGAATACGTGAATTCGAACCGGATCGCCGGCATGCGCCTCGATAATGGGCGTCACCGGATCTTCAGGTTTGTCGGCTGTACATGGTTGGAACATTTTTCCCAACGAACAGCCGGTTTCTTCACGATACTTGTACGGCTCCGATCGGTAGTTGATCCCGGTCAACCCCGCGACGTTCTGCACGTACGGCATGAAGCTGGTCCCGATGATGTTGTCTTCATCTTGGAAGAAGAGCGCAGCGTCACGATAGTTCGACCGCATCTCGTTCCCCGCGACCGATCGATCGATAATCACATCGGCGACCCAACTGTTCTTATTAGAAATATCCGTCCCCGTCTTGGGATCCCGATACTTCGATCCCTTCGGACCAATCACGATCGCGCCGAAGAGGCCGTTTCGAGGATTGACCATGACATTGCCCCAATCCCATACCAAGGAAGCAATCTCACCATTGAAGGGATCCGCATAGTACGTGTACGTCCGGCTTTCGCCCGCGGCGATCGTCTGATCGCCGGGGTTCTTGCCGACATTCGCTCCCAAGGAATCCTTAGGATCGAATGTCAGGGAAATAGCTGAGAACGAGGCCCGGCCGCTCTTCATCTTGTTCTTCAAATTGACCTTGATACAATCCCCGACATTGGCCCTCAATGTGAGCGGCATGGGCTGCATCCCACCGGCGACCTTTGCGACATCTTCTTCCAAGGTATAGATTTTTGCCTCGGGATTCGCGATTTGAATCGTTCGCTCGAAGTCGACTTCGATCGTCTCGGGTGCTTTGGGATTGAACTTCATACCCGGATAATCCTGAGCGACGACGTTAAACGTCTTCACGGGAGCGCCTTCCGGGCAGACCGGCTGCGCCTTGGGAAGCTCGTTGCGCCCCGAATACCCGGCCGGCAATTTTTGCAGATCTGCTTGCTCCTTATCGTAGACCCGGACGATGCCCCAGCCGCCCTCTGAGAATTTGGACGACCGGCCGTTGAAGTGAATGTAATCACCGGGCTGGAGCCGCGCTCCGCCGGCCTGCGGCACAACGAGGTCATACCGCTCGGCAATTCCAATGTGAATGGAATTTTTACGATTCGCATCGCCCGCATACCGCTCGCTCAAGAATGTATGACCGGACAATGTCCACGTCATCGTTTCATTCATGAGCGTGTGCAGCAGACGAAACACCATGGTATCGCCTAAGTACGCCCGCAACAGGGGCGTGTCAGGATCACCATGGATTTCGCTGTTAAAGATTTGCGACGCTTCCGGATTGCCGGCTAACCGCTGGGCAATCGGCTCAGCTCGGAAGTTAAGTCCACTGCCCGTTGTATGGGTCCCGCCGTTCAGGAACGGCATCGGTGTCATATACAACTTTTCCGGCATCATGAACGACACTGTCTTGCCGGCTTCCAAGGCGACCTCGATCGGCTGCCCGGGAGGATTGCCGGCCGTCACGATATTCACAGTGTGCGGTACGGTATCGTGCACCTGTACCATCAATTCGCGGAAGCTGCCATTGACGCCGTAGCCGACTGGCTCGGAGGTCCGGATATCGGCGACGGGGCCGCTCCGAATCTCTTTGCCGCTCTTGGGATCGTGATAGGTCGATCCAACGGGCTCGACGATCAAGGTGCCAAATCCGCCATGCGGCCATGTGGTGGCCCCGAAGGCGTGGTCATGCCAGAACACCGTCCCGACATCAGCATCCGCCCACAGACGTTGCCGTACAAACTCCACCGTCACGATGTCGTTCTTCGGATGATCGAAGCGCATGGGCTTCACCAGCGTGATGGTATTGCCCTTGATCTCTTTAATGCGCTGAATTTCGTTGCCCTTCACATTATCCGCACCGATCAATATTTCGGTGTTCGGATGGTATTGGGCCGCATTCTTTACTTGTAGCGTCCGCGAACCTTTCTTGGCTTCGCCGGTGACAACCGTATTCATCGGGGCTGGAAGACCCTTCTTGGTCTTCTTCTCCAGCATGGTGAAGGGACGCACCGACTGCTCATAAGAAAAGCCGGTGATCACGCCGTCCGATGATTGGTTATCGAACTGCAAAAAATGCGGGTGGATGTTGATCTTGGACGACTGGAAGTTCGTGTAATCGTCGTCATCCCACTCGCTCGTCAGTGTCCAATCAATGCAATCATAGATGTTGGCACGAAATACCAACGGATATTTTAGATCGTCATTGGCTCGAATAGACGACTCTTCTTCGTGCAGCACATAAATCAAGCCGTTCGGATCGACCACGGGCGGCTCATTCCCTTGTTTCTTCGCCATTGTGATCGGCAGCTTGATGAAGTGGATATTGTAGTACTTCCGTCCGGCGTTCTCCGGGCAGAGACTCCAACGTCCATTTTCACCCGGCTTTGCATTCTCAGCCGTTCGCTCGCCGTTCTCATCCACGTGGATCGGCTCCAACCATGGCGCGCCGACGTGCCCCGGCGAAAACATGACGCGCTTCCCAAAATGGGGCGTCAAGTGTGGAAATGACACCTTGCCGGTCGCCGGCTCGAAAAAGATGGCGCGCCGCTGCCCCGGAGTCTTGGATTTATACTTCGGGTTATCAATAGTGCTTTCTTTCTCAGACATGGCACGATTGCCGTTCCACGTCCAATCGAGTACGGTCGCGTCATAGGACACTGTCTGGCCCTTCTCATCATCCTTGTGTCCTGGCTTGCCCTGCGTCGGAAGTTGCATCTCGACCCAATCCTTGATCGTCACGACGGCGGGATTGGATTTCCAATTGCTTTTACCCTTATCGACGATTTGAAACGTCTTGCCGAACCAATCGACCGTCTTGCCGACCAACTGATCTGATGTGACCGGTCCTTTGATCCGGCCTTTCCGATCCGGCAATTCTCGCAGATCCGGCATCACATCGTTGTGCGTCTCACCCTGTTGTAGTGTGTTATAGACGCGCCAATAGCCCCACATGCCTGCAACATAGTGATGCGCGACGTGGCAATGGAACAAGAAATCACCGGCCAACTGCTGGCACAGACCTGACCCGCACTCCGTCTCAAGATCCAACGCTTCAGACGGTCCGATTACTTCCACATCGACGCGATCGGTCTTTGCACGAATCACCGGATACTTCACCGGGCCGTTCTTTGCAGCATGCCACATCGGCATTTCATCGATCGCACGCGGGCTCCGCGGCCAGCGAATGGTTCCGCCATGGGGATGGTGAGAGTGGAACACTTCCGATCCGCCATGTACCAGGCGGAATTTCGCCGGATCGCCCATGTAGGAACGTGGGATCGTCGGAGAGGGATCGCCGAACGTATAGGAGCTATACCCCATCGATTCATCTTCGAAGCCGAAGTATTCGTGTTGCACATGCATATTATTGATGCCGAACGGCTCACTGCGATAGTTGATCGCGCGGCCGCCCGGACGATACGCATCGGTCAGCGGGTCACGTTGCGGAAGAAATTCGCCCTTCTTATTGACCGGACGGAACGCTTCATCACCCACTTCGTGATACATCAACACAAACTCGCGGAAGTCTGGCCCCGTCCCATTTTTAATGATCGTCTGCCAGCCGCTGCGCTGAATGGTCGGCTCGCCGCTTCCGAGCGGCTCATAATATTCAGATCCTTTCGGCTCGACCACGAATGTGCCGAACAATCCCATGACAGTCAACTCACGATCGTTGCTGTAGCTATGGAACTGACGGGCGCCCTCTTGCGTCGTGGGGTGGATATACCACTCCAAGTCAACGCTCTTATCTTTCGCCACGATGGAATCGGGATTGGTCGTCGTCGCCGGCTTCCCGGTCGAACCGATAACCATGTTGGAACCATGGATGTGCAGGCTCACGTCCTCGCCGCCTTCCAGCGTATTTTGCAGCTTAATTTTGACGCAATCGCCTTGGTTCCCACGGATCACGAGCGGCTGAATCCACTGTGCTTGCACGCCGGGAATCACCGCCCCCGGATCGAATCCTTCTTTCTCGCGCGCGGCCTTATTCTTGGCTTCCTCATCACGGACTTTTTCCAGATCTTCAGCCAATGTGTACATGTAGCCGGGATAGAAATCCAACCACTGATTGAGCGTGATTTCGACGTTGATCGCGGATACGTTGTACTGCCGCACGGGAGCATTCGCAGGGCATCGGCCGCCCTGGGACACGGGCTCTGTCCGTGGGTCCGACATCAAGAGCATGTCTTGGCCCTGATTGCCTGCACCATACTGGTGGAGCATGGACATGGAGTTGTACATCCCGGAGCTAATCTGCTGCGCCTGGGGATCATTCGCCATCTGATGCATGATGCGTTCATGCTGCATCTCCACCATCGCGGCACGATTGGGGCGTCCTTCCATCGTGTCTTCTATGATGGTCTGTCCCTTGAGCTTTTCAGCCCATTCGGGAGTTTGATGGCCCATTGAGGTATGTTGAGCGTGTGAATCTGGCGATTCGGCTGCAGCCGGACAGGGAGCACACAAGAAGGCTCCGCCAGCTACGATGCCGAGGAACCAACTAAGAAAACGACAGTGATCCTTGAGGTGATACATGGACCGGCCTCCTTACAATGAAATTGGATTAACGGTTGGTAAAATTCACAGTATGCTGGCGCTGGCAGGAAAACGCTCTCCTCCACTTCAATCTCTTTTTAAATCTCATGTCGAACCATTCGCGTTGCAGTCAACCCTCGGCGGAAGAAAGGCATAACGATACTCAAGTGACTTTCCTGTGTCAACCCCCCGTCATCCTAAATCGAACTCATCATAACGCCGAATCGAATCAGTACCAGAACAATCAGCTGGTAATTCGGCTGACGATATCGTCGTGTCCCCAAAATACGGCCGGGCCCATGAAAACCTTACTGGCCGCGCGGGTCTGCCTTACAGTCGTGAACGCTCTTGTGCGATAATGCCACATGGTTCTCAAGCGTTGGTTGTTAGGGCCGGCTCTCAAAACGGCACAGGCGGCTCACGAACGATTATCCAAACGCCTCGCACTGGCTGTTT
>JAICXS010000465.1 GCA_025934615.1 Nitrospiraceae bacterium | reverse complement strand
TGCACGGCTCCATAGCGCAATCTAGCCAGGCCCGTCTTCAAGTCATGGGCGAGTCGTTGAAAGAGGCTCATAGGTCTTCTGCAGGCGAGAAGTGACCGTCGATAGGCGGGACCGTCTCCATGGCCTTTCCGGAGTTATCCCATTACCGCTCGCCCTTGCCTGTCTTAGCTAATTCCTCCCACATCCAACCTGTCCTTCCATCGCCGCAGCATGGCTGCGCGCATAGCTTGTGAAGTCGGAGCGGTCAAATGTGGATCTCGTCGGACCAATGCAAACGCCTCCTCGCGAGCCTGCTCCAGTAGCACCCGATCGCGAATGAGCTGCGCGGCTCGAAATTCCGGTATGCCCCATTGGCGCACGCCGAAGAATTCCCCCGGACCACGGATGCGCAGATCTTCCTCTGCAATCTCGAATCCATCGGTGGTCCGCACCAAGGCCTCCAGCCGTTGCTTCGATGCAGAAGGGGCGAGGGAAGAATCGGTCCCCATACCTCTACTCTCTTCCGCGACCAACAAACAATACGAGGCCTGTGTCCCACGACCTACGCGGCCTCGCAACTGATGCAATTGCGCCAGGCCGAACCGATCGGCGTGCTCAATGAGCATGACCGTGGCATTCGGGACATCGACCCCGACTTCAATGACGGTTGTCGCAACCAGCACCTGTATCTCGCCTCCCTTAAACGCCGCCATCGTCCGCGCTTTCTCATCGGTTTTCATCCGCCCATGCAGAAGCCCGACGCGATACTGTGCAAATTCGCCGCGCTGAAGTTCTTCCGCAGCTTGCATAGCCGCTGCTAGGTCGATTTTCTCGGACTCCTCGACCAGAGGATAGACGATATAGCTTTGATGGCCGGCAACTAATTCATCATGAACGATTCGATACGCGCGGCGCCGCTGCGACGCTGTGAAGAGCCACGTTTGAATCGGCCTTCGGCCTGGCGGCAAACTATCGATGATGGACACATCCAAATCGCCATATACCGTCATGGCGAGGGTTCGCGGAATCGGCGTGGCCGTGAGGACCAGCACGTCCGGATGGGCCGCTTTTTCGAGCAATGTTTTACGTTGTACCACGCCGAACTTGTGTTGCTCGTCCACGACCGCTACCCCCAATTGCTTGAATTGCACCTTATTCTGGATCAACGTATGCGTGCCGACGACGATCTGCGCCTGGCCTGTTTGAATCTGATGCACGACCGCCGCCTTCGCTGGGGCCGGTCCACCGCTTTTTAGAAGCACGATGGTCAACCCAAGGTCGTGAATCAACTCGCGGAGGTTGAGATAATGCTGCTCGGCTAAAATTTCGGTCGGCGCCATGAGAGCCGCTTGATATCCGGATCCGCAAGCCACGAGCATCGCGTGGAGCGCGACAATCGTTTTCCCACAGCCGACGTCGCCCTGCACGAGACGATTCATCGGCCGGGCAACTGCCATGTCCGCCCGTATTTCGGACAGAACACGCTGCTGAGCCGCCGTTAACTGGAAAGGAAGCCGCCGTTCCAGTTCACCGATCAACGGCGTATCGACCTGAAATCGAATGCCGGGCTCCTCGTTGACCGATTGTCGCCGCGTCGCGAGCGCCAGTTCTAACAGGAGACATTCTTCAAATGCCAGCCGCTTGTGAGCCGGCGTCGTGCCTCGGTGCAGCGCGGCAATATCGGCGCCCGCGGGAGGGAAATGAACCTCCGCGAAAGCGGCATGAATCGAGGGAAGACCATACTGGCGTTGCATGGTGACCGGCACGAGATCTTCGACGCTTGAGAGAAATTCGTCGAGGAGGCCTTTTATCATCGTTCGGATCTGACGAGAGGTGAGCCCTTTTGTCTCGTGATAGACCGGAACGATCCGTCCCACATGCAACAGTGCGTCGCCCTCTTCGCCGATGATTTCATACTGCGGGCTCTCCATCTGAAGATCGGTCCATCCGTCTCGTCCGGCAATCACGCGGCCGCTCATCATGACCCGGGTTCCGGGCGTCAACATCCGTTCGAGATAGGGTTGATTGAAATAGACGACCGACAGCGTCCCCGTGTCATCGTGAACACGGACCTGGACAATGGCGAAGCCGCGTCGGGCCGTCCGCTTCAGGCTGGAGGTCAGGATAGTCCCGCAGATAGTCGAATCAACCCCGAGAGAAAGATGCGCGATCGGCGTCACCATCGATCGATCCTCATAACGCCTCGGCAGATACCAGAGCGCGTCTTCAACGGTGCGAATCCCCAGACGTTCAAGCAACGCGGCTCGCTTAGACCCGACACCGCGTACGAATTGAACCGGCGCATTCCAGACCATGGCAGCGCGGGAAGCGACCGGCCGCCGATCACCTTGCAAGGCGGACGGCATCGCACTTTCGCGCAGGCGATCCAAAAGCCGATGAAAGGGAAGGATCACGTGCGCCCGCTCGCTGACCTGGATCGAGCGCTGGGGCTCGGCCGGAAGCGCGCCACTAGCCATCAGCTGATCCACTTCCTCGAAGAAAATCCTGGGGTCGAAGACCACGCCATTGGCGATGAGGCAGGTCTTTCCGGGATGGAGGATCCCGCTCGGGATCAGGTGAAGGACGGTCTTCTTGCCGTTGACGACGAG
>JAICXS010000494.1 GCA_025934615.1 Nitrospiraceae bacterium | reverse complement strand
GGAAAGACGTGCATAAATTGGACTAGACGGCGGCCCGGATTGGGTGAGGGCCGCGGCCAGACACGCTGAATAAGGACTACATCACCTGGAGGAACTGCTCGGAAACAGGGTTTTCAAACTGCGAGTAGTCGCGCGTAACCACTGTAAGTCCTGAGCCGGTAACGAAGTAGTTCTTCTTGTCCTCTGCGGGATCGTACCCGATGACGGTTCCGTCCGGAATGTGAACGTCGCGATCGATGATGGCGTGGCGAATCCTGCAGTGGCGGCCGATATTCACGTGCGAGAAGATCACGCTCGAATCTACATCGGCGTAACTGTTCACACGCACATCATGCGAGAGCACTGAATTGCGCACCACCGAACCGGAAACGATGGACCCCGCGGACACGATCGAGTTGATGCCCATGCCGGTGCGGCCCGGCTCGCCAAAGACAAACTTTGCAGGCGGATACTGGTACGCTCGCGAGCGCATGGGCCAGGCCTTGTCATAGAGATTGAATGTCGGCGTGACGGACGCTACATCCATATTGGCTTCGTAGTAGGCCTCCAGCGTTCCGACATCGCGCCAGTAGAGCGCGCGCTGCTTGTTCTCGTCGACGAAGTTATACGCATGCATCTTGTAGCGGCCGAGCAGCTTCGGCAGGATGTCATGGCCGAAATCGTGGCGCGAATCAGGATCCTCAGCATCGCGCAGCAGCTCCGGAATGAGCACATCGGTGTTGAACAGATAAATGCCCATGGAGACGTCGACCATCTCTGGATTGAAGGGCGACCGAATGTTGGTCGCCTTCGGCTTCTCAACGAAGCCGATGACCTCACCGCTCTTCGCAATTTCGACGACGCCGAAGGCCGACACCTCGTCCGGCATAACCGGAAGCGTGGCGAGCGTCACGTCGGCTCCGGTGCTGCAGTGATGCTCTTTCATCAGCGCGTAGTTCATCTTGTAGATGTGGTCGCCGGAAAGAATCAGCACATGCTGCGGCTCTTCAGAGCCGATGGAGTAGATGTTCTGAAAGACAGCGTCCGCCGTTCCCTGGTACCAGGACTTCGACACGCGCTGCATCGGGGGAAGAATCTCGATGAACTCGCCAAGTTCGCTGGCCACCACTGGTCCCCAACCTTCGCGGATGTGGCGGTTCAGCGACAGCGCCTTGTACTGCGTGAGGATGTAGACATGGCGCAGGTCAGAGTTGATGCAGTTGGAGAGCGTGATGTCGATGATGCGGTACTGGCCGGCAAAGGGGACCGCAGGCTTTGCGCGATCGCGCGTGAGGGGGAAAAGTCTCTCGCCGGCGCCACCTGCGAGCAAAACACCCAGCGTGTCTCTCATCGTTCCAGCTACCTCGTGTGTTCCACTCCCGTCTGACGCAAATTTCAGACGCCGGGACGCACGAGTCTAGCATGCTGCGAAGCAGAATTGTATAACTGCGACCGCAAGCCACCGAAAACAGCGGAGTTGCCTAGGACGAAGATCCGGCGTCGTGCTCTTCCGTAGTGATGCGCAGGGACTTGAGGAAGGTGAGATCGTTGCGTGTAAAAGGACCCTGAGCCGGCTCGTCGCCGTTCTCCGCGTCCGCCGTCTCCTCTTCCACTTCGTTCAAGCCGATCGTTGCCTCGAGCATCAGCAGCACGTCGAATCCCTGCTGCCGGATTTCCCGCACAACCCCCGCAATCTGCTCGCTCTCAGAAACGGACTCGTGAATTGCCTCGCCGAGCTTCTGAATGAGGTCCTTCACCTGTTGGTTCAACGCCACCTCCCGCTATCTGTTGGAACGCCCCTGACCGCATCGGGTATTCCCAAAGGACGGGAACGGCAATTGCGGGGTCAAACTACTTTACAGACTACGCCGAGGCAGCGGCTGCGCCAAGATGAAACACGGCGTCAGGCAACAGTGTGATGGTCGGCCCACGCGGACTCCAAGCGGTGTGCAAGGTCTTCAACATTCCCATTGCGCTGCCGCTCCCAGATCATCAGGCCTGCCACCGCGCCGCAGACCGCTCCCGCCACCCACAAAAACGTTTTCATGCTCAAGTTCTCTCCTTACAGTTCTCTGCTTACTGCAACCTTGGATGGCGTGAGCGCCCAAATCGTTTTGCGCCCACTCTCCGGCACGTCAACACGTAGACTAGCCCTATGGATCGGGTGAAATTCGGGAGGGCGCTGGGGTACGGCGCGCGACACGCCGCGAAGACGTTGCTGCAGGCCGCTGATGCAGCGGCGACTCCCAATCCCCGCGCGAGCGCACCGTCGGCTGAGCGACATGGCGCAGCAGCAGCGTCTGCCGCATCTC
>JAICXS010000099.1 GCA_025934615.1 Nitrospiraceae bacterium | reverse complement strand
TGGCGGCAGTGGCGGCGAGCGCATTGGCAAGCGTGGGGTCGCCGTTGATCTCGTTAAGGATCGACGTCTGCCGGGACGCGACGCATTGGCACGAGCCGGCCTGAAGCCACTTCAACTACAAGCCAAAGAAGGGCTCTCGTTGGTCAATGGCACACAGGCCATGCTCTCCCTGGGCTTGCTGGCACTCCACCGATGTCAGCGCTTGGCCGATACGGCTGATGTCGCCGGTGCGCTGTCCGTGGAAGCCCTTAAAGGCACGCCGGTCGCATTCGAATCGCGTATTCAGAAATTGCGGCCATATCGCGGACAAGAGAGAGTCGCCGCCAATTTGTCCGCTTTAATGGCGGGCAGCGCCATCCGCACGTCACACATAGGCTGTCCCCGCGTACAAGATGCGTATAGCCTTCGATGTATGCCGCAAGTCCACGGAGCGGTTCGGGACGCGCTCGATCACGTCCGCGCGACGCTCGAAATCGAAATCAACAGCGTGACGGATAATCCACTGGTCTTCTCCGACCGAAACGAGGTCGTATCGGGAGGCAACTTCCATGGGCAGCCACTAGGGTTGGTCTTGGATTATCTTGCGATTGCGATGACCGAGCTGGCCAGCATTTCCGAGCGCCGGATCGAACGGTTGATCAATCCGGAATACGGCGATCTGCCGCCATTTCTCAGCCCGCACCCCGGTTTGCATTCCGGCTTTATGCTGGCGCAGGTCACGGCCGCGGCGCTGACGTCGGAAAATAAAGTCTTGTCGCATCCGGCATCGGTCGATTCGATTCCCACTTCAGGAAATCAGGAGGATCATGTCAGCATGGGAATGGGGTCGGCGTTGAAACTCCGGCAAATCGTGTCGAACGTAGAATATATTTTAGCGATCGAGCTGATGTGCGCGGCGCAAGGCGTAGACTTCCACCGTCCGCTTCAACCCGGGATTGGCAGCCGGCTTGCGCTTCAATACATACGTCGGCGGGTCTCTCGTCTCACGGAAGACCGCGTGCTGGCCATCGACATCGAACGGATTCGCGGGCTGGTGGCTGACGGCATCTTGAGTGGCATTCTGTCCGCCATTCGCACCCCGACCTCTACTCGACGAAGGAGCGCGTCATGAACATTCCGACCATTCGTCCGGTTAGCCGAGTCGTAACGGTCCTTGCTGCGTCTGTTGTCACACTGTGCTTTGGGTTGGCATTCGCCGCTGACCCAGCTTCGGACCCGTCCTCGGGCTCAGCTCAAGACCTTCAAATTGAGATCACGAAAAAAGGGCTTGGCAAGGAAGTCTTGCTTCGAAAAGGTGTGAAGGAATGGTTCATGCTGGTCGAGGTGACGCCTGAAAATACCGTCGTAATCCGGCAAGAGAAGGAAAATGATGCCTATCTCGTGGATGAGAGCGAAACCCACGACCGGCCGCTGACCGCCACCGAAGTCGACACGGTCATCGATGACTTCATCAACAGCGTGAAAACGCAGACGAAAGCAAACCGGTAGCGATGTCGATCCGCGCCCCTCATGGCTCTACCTTATCGTGTAACGGATGGCCTCAAGAGGCCGCCCTTCGGATGCTGATGAACAACCTCGATGATGAGGTCGCGGAAAATCCGCAAGACCTCATTGTCTACGGCGGCATCGGCAAGGCCGCCAGAAATTGGGAGGCCTATCACACGATCGTTCGCGAACTACAAACACTGAAGCAGGATCAAACCCTGCTTATTCAATCGGGTAAACCCGTCGGCGTACTGCGCACGCACGAATGGGCGCCGCGGGTGCTCATTGCCAATTCGAATCTCGTCGGCCATTGGGCGACGTGGGAGGAGTTTCGGCGGCTCGATGCGTTGGGATTGATGATGTTCGGGCAGATGACGGCAGGGTCCTGGATGTACATAGGAACGCAAGGCATCGTGCAGGGTACGTACGAAACGTTCGCTGCCGCCGCTGACCGCCACTTCGGGGGCGACCTGTCGGGACGATTTATCCTGACAGGCGGGATGGGAGGCATGGGCGGGGCGCAACCGCTCGCGGCGACAATGAATGGCGCGGTGATACTGTGCGTGGAGGTAGACCGGGCAAAAATCGCTCGGCGGGTCAAGACGGGGTACTGCCATCGCATGACTGACTCGCTCGATGAAGCCCTACAGTGGATCCGGGCGGCGCGGCAGAACCGGACAGCCGTATCGATCGGGTTGGTGGGCAACTGTGCCGAGGTGTTGCCGGAGCTGGTCCGTCGCCGTGTGATGCCGGATCTCGTGACCGATCAAACTTCTGCACACGACCCGCTCAATGGGTATGTCCCGTCCGGTCTCTCGTTGGAAGAAGCCGCCGCGTTGCGCATGCAGAAGCCTGCAGAGTACACGGAGCGCGCACTCGATTCGATAGTCACTCACGTTCACGCCATGTTGTCGCTTCAAAAAGCCGGGGCAATCGTTTTTGACTACGGCAACAACATCCGCACGATGGCGCATCAGAGAGGCGTACATAATGCGTATGACTTTCCCGGCTTTGTGCCGGCCTACATACGCCCGCTTTTCTGCCAAGGGCGCGGGCCGTTTCGATGGATTGCCCTCTCCGGCGATCCGGCTGATATCGCTGTGACCGACCAAGCGGCGCTCGATCTGTTCCCTGACAATGCATCGCTACAACGATGGATTCCGTTGGCGCAACAACATGTGCGTTTTCAAGGATTGCCGGCTCGAATCTGTTGGTTGGGATATGGCGAACGCGCCGCCATGGGGATGAAAATAAATGAACTGGTTCGCCAAGGTTCGTTAAAAGCGCCTGTCGTAATCGGGCGCGATCATCTCGACGGCGGATCGGTGGCGTCTCCGTATCGAGAAACCGAGGCCATGCGCGATACAAGCGATGCGATTGCCGACTGGCCTATTCTCAACGCCCTCCTGAATACCGCTTCGGGCGCCAGTTGGGTCTCTTTCCATCACGGCGGCGGCGTCGGCATGGGCTATTCGCTCCACGCGGGACAAGCGACGGTTGCGGACGGGACACCAATGTCACACGAAAAAATTGAGCGGGTGCTGACCAACGATCCGGCCCTGGCTATCCTGCGGCACGCGGATGCAGGCTACGCCGATGCTGAAGCGGCGGCGGACCGCCATCGTTTGTCCATACCCCGCTCGAAGCTGCCGCATTAAGCCGTTCTTCTTGTTACTCTTCTGCGCTGACGTTATACTTCTTTTGACTTCTATGGAGTGTTCGTGAAGCCAACGCCACGATTTGTGATTTTCGCCCATAATGCCACCTATGATAAATTGCACCAGGTGGCGACACTAGGCTTGACCGCGGCCGCCATGGGGAAAGAGGTCATCGTCGTCCTGCTCTTTTGGACAATCAAGAAATTAGCTCAGGGGCAGATCGACGTCATCGACTTCCCACCCGAGTACAGTGGGAGTGCCGAAGAAGTGACCCGCCTGCTGAAAGAAAAGAACGTGCCGAAGATCTCTGAGATGTTTCAAGAAGCGAAACAGGTCGGCCAGTTTCGGCTCATCGCGTGCAGCGCCGGATTGGAATATATGGGCGTCGATCAGGACGCCGTGGCCAAGAACGTCGATGATGTCATGGGCCTTCCTACCATCCTCACGCTTACGGCGGGCGCGGAAACCACCTTGTTCATTTGAGCTGAATCGTTATTGGTTAAACGTTACTCGTCCGGAAGAGAAGTCGCTCGTTTCCTGCGATTCACGATTCACGCCTTATCTCGATCTGATTACTCCAACTCGATCGCAATATTTTCTCAATTTGCAACGGCTGCAATAGGGAGAGACCGGTTGGCAGATGTTCTGGCCGAACGGCACCAGCAGATCGTTATAGGTGATCCAGTATTTGAGAGGTAGTTTTCGGCATAATGCTTGTTCACTTTGCTCAGGCGTCTTGGTCTGGATATATCCCCAACGATTGCTGATCCGATGCACATGGATGTCCACGCAAATCCCTGGCTTGCCGTAGCCCACGGTCACGACTAAATTAGCCGTTTTTCTCCCCACGCCTGGCAACGTCAGCAGTTCATCGATGGAATCCGGGACTCGGCCTTCGTAGGCATCCAAGATACGCCGACACATCGCCTGAATCTGTTTGGATTTTGTGCGGAAGAAGCCGACAGGGTAAATGGCGGCTTGAATCTTGGGAAGAGAGAGCGTGAGCATGGAAGCTGGATCGGAGGCAAGTGCAAATAAGCGTAGGCTGGCTTCGGCTGTGGTGCGATCTTTGGTCCGCAGGCTGAGGACGCAGGCGATGAGAATTCGAAACGGATCGCGCGATTCTCTCGCAACGACTCCGACAACCGGCTCCTGCCATTGCGGAACTTCCCGCCGAAGAATACGGAGTGCGGCATGAATTTCTTCATCCCGCATAGAGACTTAGTTGAGGCTGACGAGATGAGACAGACGTGAGAGAAATCGGGCGAGAACGACTACTCCATTTTCCGTTTCGCAAGCCACTTCTGGCGGCGACGCTGAGCTTCACGCTGCTTGGCTTTCTTTCGCACACTTGGCTTCTCGTAAAACCGGCGGCGTTTCAATTCCCGAAACAGACCTTCTCCGGCGAGCTTCTTCTTGGCGACCTTGAGCGCCTTTTCCACATTGTTATTGAAGACTTTGATTTCCATAGCAGCTACGTCAGTCCTTCTAATACGGTGCACCGCAGTTGAGAAAGGGAAGTCTAGCATAGCCTCCTGAGTTCTACAAGACTTTGTTCGATGATACGGATACGGCCGGCCATCTCGCGTTCAAGTGATTGATTTTTAATTTGTTCTACATTCGTGCTGACGTTTTCAAGCCCGCTCTCCATGGCTGCAATCGACATCAGGAGGCCGACCTTCAGATCGGACGATACAGACGGCTTCGTCTTCTGCCGCAGTGTCAGTAAGAGGGTCGCCACCTCATTGGTTAGTTCCGCCGTCTTTAACGGAACGAATGTGGCTATTCGCAGATTGTCTGAAATGGCTGACAGGCGGCTGGGATCGCTTTTGGGCATGCGATACGCCTTTACGACTCCCGCATACGCATCGGCATCTGCCTGCACCAATCCTTTAAGGGCTGAAGCCAGCGTCTGAAGGCGATGCTCGCTTGCTTCTAGTTCTTTGGCTGATTCTTTCCATTGGGCGGCATCTTGGCTTCCGTCTGCTGATCCGGCTTTCGGCATAGGCGGACCTATCCGACAGGCCATCACACCCAGGGAAGCCGCGAGCGCCCCGGCCAGTGCAGCCACACTTCCTCCGCCCGGTGTCGGCGTGCCGTCGGAGACGGCTGCCAAAAATGACGAAACGGAGTCACTGAGATCGGGCGAGGGATTGCTTTGATGTTCTCCCTGGGCCGCCCCTTCTCGGCCCATAACCTTTTCCAGTCGGGTCTCCAACACCTGAGATCGGTCGAAGCGTTCCAGTCGCAAATACGATTCGGCCACATGGATCAATGCCTCCCGAGGAACAAGCCCGATTACCTCACTGCCCGCTATTTGGACTCCATGCTGTTCTGCTTCGTGTCGAACAGCTTCGAACGCCACATGAATCGGCGTGTCCTCATAATTCGTCAGGTTCATGGAAACCTGAACGAGCCGGCGGCTGGATAATTCAACTCCGATTGCTTTGACAGAACGTAGCCCACCGCTCGAGGAGCGAACCGTTTTGGCAATACGTTTAGCGAGACCGATATCGTCGGTACGAAGATTTACATTGTAGGCGATCAGCGGAGGGCGGGCGCCTACGACAGTGGCTCCGGCCGACGGGTGGAGCTGCGAAGGGCCGAAGTCCGGCGCCCATGCCGCCTCGGTTTCCATTCGGGACGCCAGGCCTTCTAGACCGCCGCGCCGGATCACTTCCAAGTTGGTCCGCTCAGGATGCAATGCCGCCCGCTCATAGAGGAATACTGGGACGTGGAGTTCCTGTCCAATCCGCGCTCCTAAGCGCGTGGCCAAGCCAACACAATCCTCCATGGTGACACCGCGAATGGGTACAAACGGAATGACATCCGTTGCGCCGATGCGAGGATGCCCGCCCTGATGGTGCCTGAGATCGATGAACTCGGTCGCGATGCGTGTACATTGAAACGCCGCTTCAGAAACGGCATCCGGATCTCCGGCAAACGTCAGCACGGATCGATGGTGATCCGCATCCATTTCCTCGTCCAACAGATAGACATTGGACACCGCTCGGACCGCCGCAACCAGCGCGCCCACGGTTTCTGGCTTACGCCCCTCACTGAAGTTTGGAACGCACTCGACTATCTGTTCCATGGTGACCTTTCGACCAGACGACACGACCCTTTTTGACGACATGTAGGCAATGATTCATCCCGAAGAAGTAAGGGATCTCGCGATAATCGGACACGTCCATTATCACGAGATCCCCCTGCTTCCCAACCTCCAGTGAGCCGACTCGATCCCCTCGCTTCACGGCATATGCGCCGTTAATCGTGGCCGCGACTATGGCTTCTGCCGGACTCATGCGCATATAGGAGCAGGCGAGCGAGAGGATCAGTTGTATATTCAGCGTGGGAGAGCTGCCCGGGTTAAAGTTCGTCGCCAAAGCGACCGGGATACCGCCGTCAATCAGTTGTCGAGCCGGCGGATATCGGGCATCGCCCAGGTGCAGGTTCGTTCCCGGAAGAAGAGTAGCGATCGCTCCACTCGTTGTCATCCGTTTGATATCAGACGCCTTGACATGATCGAGATGATCGACCGACACTGCCCCGAGACCAGCCGCGAGAGACGCTGAGCCGGAATGCGTGAGCTGCTCGCCATGGAGTTTTAAGGCGAGTCCGGCGCGCGAGGCGGCTTTCAGCAGCTGCGTTGTCTCCAACACCGAGAAATAGCCGCG
>JAICXS010000420.1 GCA_025934615.1 Nitrospiraceae bacterium | reverse complement strand
TATCAAGCAGCATGACATGGCCTGTTTTTCCAAAACGAATCGGAAACAGCGACGGCGCCAGGTATTCACGTGCATCAAAGACACGATGCAACACTCCAGTGGCTCGGTACCGGATGCGATCCATAATAGGCAGAGAAAGGTGGAAGGTATACACGCCCAATTGGGAATCGAACGTGACATTGCCGATATGCGGCTGGCCGACTCCGTTATCGTATGTCGAGCGCCACCACTCCGTGTCGCGCACGGTGTAGGGGATATGCTGTGTAGTGCTTGCGACTACCTTGCCGCGTACATCGGTCAGGAAGAGGGCGCGAGTGGCGCCCCGCGCGGATGCTGGGATAATCTCTCCCGTCTCGCCTTCCGGCCGCGTGACCTGCTGTTTGAGAAAGTCGGCGACGCGGTTGTCCATCACCGATTCCAATAAGCTGGCGTCGCCGGCTTCCCACTGAAGCCGAGCCTCGTCCTCGACGGCCGACAGCGCCGCCTCATCTCGGTTCCGAAGACGGCTATACTCGGCTTCCAGCGTCTCAACAACAAGCGGCGCGCGAGCAATGCGGGATGTTCGCGTTAGCTCATCGCTGAAGACAAGATCCATTGTTCTCGCCGCTTCAGCCGCCAGACTCTCGAAGTTGGTGCCGGCCATTTGGTGGAGCTCTTGCGTGCCCTGCACCAGGGCCATCCCCATACCCACGACGAGCGGGACGGCGCCCACCAGCAGCATCGCGCTGATCAGCTTCCCTCTCAATCCCACACGGGAACGCATTCGACCTACCGACTAAGTGGATGAATTCACAGGACATGGCAAAGGAAACCGGATAGTAAAGGTCGCTCCCTTGCCTTCTTCGCTTTCGACAGCAATGTCGCCGCCATACTTGTCAACCAGGGTTCGGACAATCGAGAGCCCCAGTCCCGTCCCGACGCCACGCTCCTTCGTCGTAAAAAACGGGGTAAAGAGTTTTGACAGGGAGGCAGCCGGAATTCCTGGCCCCGTATCCTTGATGGACACAAGGACCTTGCTCGCCTCTCGCTGTATCGTGAGGGTGACACGCCCGTGTCCGTCCATCGATTGCACGGCATTGGTAATCAGATTGACGAACACTTGGAGAAGCTCCGCGGGATCTGCTTGCATCGGCGGGACCGGCTGATATTCACGGAGGATCTCGACCTCATGACTGATTGTGGCGTATCGAGCCATTTTCACAGCCTGATCGAGGAGATCGGCAAGCTGAACCAATTCAGTGTTCGAACATGAGGACCGCGTATAGCCGGTGAGCCCCTCTACAATGGATGTCAGGTACGTATCCGCTTTGAGAATTTCTTGTGTGTATTCTTTGATACGTGATGGGTCCAGCTCTTCATCGATGAATTGAGCGAATTCACGGATGCAATACAGCGGATTTTTTAAGTCATGCGCAATCTGAGCCGCAAAGGTCCCGAGGGTGGCGAGCTTGTCTGCCTGGGTCAATTGCGCGCGAAGGTCTTGCTCTTCCTGCACCACGGTCCACAATAAACGGGCGGCTTTGCCGCTCATCACCTCCACGTTCGACCCGTGCGCCGCTTCAATCTGCAAGGGCATCGTGACATCGCCCGTGACATCGACGATGAGATGCGCGCCGTCGCCGGCCACGAGATCGGCTACACTATTTGCCGTATGGATGTTCAGCCGGCGTGCAAGCCGCAACCCAGGCGCGCGGGGATTCGTATCCGCCACACCGACGACCTCAACACCGCTCGCACGCGCAAAGAGATCGATTAACGCTGTCCCGCCCTTGCCGGCACCGACAATAAGGACTTTGAGCGGCTCATCAGATTCCATTTTGTCCGCGTTCATCTTGTGGTGCTGCGCGGCAGCCCGTGTGCCAATGGGGTCCATCGGAGGACAGGCCGCCATACCGTGTCCCTCAAGCGCTTCAGGCTAAGACGCAAACAGCTCTCGCTTCTCCATCGCCTGCTTGACCGCCGTTAGAAGTCTGTCGCGGTCAACCGGCTTCACAAGATAGTCGGCCACTCCGTCCTTGATCATGGAGGTGGCAAGCTGAAAATCGGGGTAAGCCGTCAGCACGATAATGGGAACAGACGGATACTGAGCGCGGAAATATTTGATGGCTTCCGTCCCATTGACATGCGGCATACGGATGTCACAAATAATGACGTCGATCATCATGGGATTTTCGCCGGTATTGAGTGCTTCGATCGCTTTGGCGCCGTCCTCGGCTTCCACGACATCGAAGCCGCCCTTGCGCAGGACCGTTCCGACGACTTTTCGAATCTGCTCTTCGTCATCCACGACCAATATTCGGCCCTCAACAGCTCGATCGCTTACTAGCCAAGCCATAGCATCCTCCTTGTAGGTGCGTTTCGATTGCTTTACTGTTGCTTCTGCAAAGAGAACGCCAATGAAGAGGTATGGGGAAATGATTGAAAGGCGCCTACTTATGCGGTAGCGTGCGCTATTGCGACCCAATAGTGTCAGAGCTGGTGGTGCGCATGCACCAACGACGGCTCAGATGCACCACGCCCGAACGAGCCATGAAAACTGAACTGACGATTACGCCCGGTGAGACGCCAAAGCGGCTGGATGTGTTCTTGGCGACCCGCGAACCGACCTTGTCGAGATCCGCTCTTCAGCGCTTGATCGTTGAAGGAAGCATTACGATCAATGGACAGACGGTTCGGCCAAGTCAAAAGATCAGATCCGGCGATCACATTATCTTGGACATTCCCCGCCCGGAACCGCTAGAGCTTCAAGCCGAGTCCATTCCATTCGAGATTCTCTACGAAGATGAATGGCTCCTTGTGCTCGACAAGCCGGTGGGGCTCGTCGTTCATCCGGCGCCCGGCCATTGGTCAGGCACGTTAGTGAATGCCCTTCTCTACCACTTTCGACATACCGGTGGACTCTCGACGATTGGGGGCAAGGAACGGCCTGGCCTCGTACATCGTCTCGACAAGGAAACCTC
>JAICXS010000145.1 GCA_025934615.1 Nitrospiraceae bacterium | reverse complement strand
TTCATATTAATGTTGTTTGGTATTTTGTGTGGTGCCATCCATAATTGGACCCGAATTCGTCTCAGCCACATTTTTCTGCTTTCGAGTGGCTATAAGTAGCTGAGCCTTCAACTTTACAGGGAGTTGGCGTATCCTACCATTGGTTCAAGCACGGTTCGGCATGATTGGTTTGAGATCACGGCTATCGGAGCCAATGAGCGAATCAAGCCACAAACAGAAAGCGAAATGGAGGACTATATGCGCATGAGAGGCTTTTGGTTGGGACTCGCCATTGGAACAATCTTCACTTCCCTACTCGGTCAATGGGTGTTCTCCGCCTCGAGCAAGGAGACAGATCCACCCAAGGGCATATCCCCTGAAAGGGTCGCCGATTATATCCATAGTGTGATCCAGGCGGATCGAGCATTTTACACGACTGAGATTGTGGAGCGGATGCAGACGCGAGGCATTGTCTTCGCCTCGGAACACTGGAGAGACGACGGAGATCTCCCTTTACCCGCCCAATTTTTACTTGAATCGGGGCTGCTTGTGGCGAAACAATCAAAGGGGATTCGATTTCGGCTGATCAGCAGTTGGCCGATCAATAAAAGGAACAGCGCAAAAACAGAGTTCGAGCGGATCGCGCTGACGAAAATCGTTGAGAATACCGATCGTCCCTATACCGCCGTGACAACCGAGGGCAAGGCTCGCGTCTTCCAAGCACTCTATCCCGATAAAGCCCTGTCTTCGAAGTGCGCCGATTGTCACAACGTGCACCCCGAAAGCCCAAAGAGAGATTTCAAGGCGGGAGACGTGATGGGTGGAGTTATGCTGACAATTCCGCTTCCCCAATAGGGAAAGCCACCGGAGGATGCGCAACGTTCATCGCCGCTGTATGGCCTTCTGCTGCTATTCGGACTCGTTTCTGAATTGGCGCTTGCGGTCCAGCCTTCGTTTTATAACGCCGTCGTTGGACATCTCGTCGACGTGATCTCTGCGTTTTCAATTGTGGCCAATATTAGGGACGACGGCCCATCTTTATGGTGACCCATAGCCTGATTGGCACGGGCGTTTGCTCTTCCCCTCGATCCCTGCAATGAGAGATCGGCTTCTATAGCCAGACCACTGAGTTGAAGTCGTCGCCTTTCCCCTTCATTGACCCACCGGCAGCAGCACGATGCAGTTCGGGTTGAAGCCTTGATCCTTCAAAGTATCGATGCTGGCTATTGCTTCGCCCTTTGTCACATCGATGACTGTAATGGAGCCATCACTCATGCCGGGCAGATTCAAGAGACTGTTCTGGACAAAGAGGTACTGCTCATCTGGGGAGAGCGCCAGATGGTGTGCACCGGCCGCCGCGGGAATGGCTGTGAGGAATTTCGGATGTTGGGGGTCGCTATTATCATAGATATTCACATGTCCGGGCTTGGCGGTGGTGACAAACAGACGGTCCCCTTTTCGGTTATACATGATCTCCAATGGCATCTCTTGTCCTCGAACGCCATAGTCGTCAACCTGCTGAAAGCCAAAATCGTTCGAGCTCGGATTCCAAACACCAGCCCATAGCGTACCCTCCAGCATCACGGTGATATGAACCACGGGCGGGTCCGCTCCATGGGAGAACATGACTTCGACCGGCGCGGCTTTCGAAGGGGAGGGTTTGAGAGACACTTTGTGGGTCGAGAGCACTTTTCCGCTACTGGCTTCGAGCACCGTCACCGTCTCCCCGGGGTCCCCCATATCGGAGGGCCTCACCGTGCTGGTAATGAGGAGACGGTCGATACCGTTGTGGACGGTAATCCCATGCGGATAACTGATAAACGGAGCGTTCGGCGCGGGTGCGCTGACGGTTTTGACAAGCGTATCCGTCGCCGCATCTCCGATCACGACCGTGCTCGACCCCATACAGGTGAGATACCAGGTGCGATTGTCTTGAGAGAACACGATGTCCTCCAATACCTGACATCCCGGTGTCTCGACCGTCTTCATTCGATAGGGAAAACGCGTCAGATCGAGAACATGCAGAAGGCTCTTACCAAGAGCCGTGATATAGGCCTTGCTCTGATCGCGATTGTAAAAGACATGATGCGCTACGAGATCGGAGGGAAGCGGAATGTCCATCAGTATCTTTCCGAATGCCGGAGACTTGGGGTCCACGTCGAGGATTGCCAAGCCTTCTTTCCTCGTCGTCTGTTCCGGTTTGGACTCATAATTGAGCATCGCGAGGATTTCCGCCTGCGCGAAAGTAGTGAACAGCACACTCCAACCCACGGCCAACAGCCCCAAGAAGCGCGATGGTCTCATGAGATCCTCCCTGTAGAAGACGCTACCCGTCCGTCATGTAGACTGCGACAATCATCTGTAAGAACGTGCTTGCTTTTGAAACGGCTGAGAGCATACGCCTCACGGCACAAGAAATCGAGAGCACCGGGCGGTCTTGTGCGTCTTTGAAGCGGTCTCTCGGTCTCAGTCCCAATGCGTTCAGGTTCCCTTCAACGCATGCGTGCCGTGTGTGATGGCCCCACCCGCACGCAATGCCGCCGCGACGAGCACGGCTTCCGCAATCTCATGATCCGAGGTGCCGAGCCCTCGGGCGTTGTTCGAGTGGATCTCGATGCAATACAGGCACTGGGTCGTGCACGCGACTGCGAGCGCTATCAGTTCCTTATACTTCCTCGGAATCGCACCTTCAGCCAGAGCGGCCTTGTCGAACGCCACAAACGCGTTCATCGCCTCGGGCGCAAGAGCCCCGAGGCTGTTCATCTTGCTCAGATTCTTTAGATCGTACATGACTCCCTCCTAATGATAGTCGGTTGCTGAATGATTTTGCTCCCCCGTTTCTCTCACGAATCGTTCATGCTCGAATGCCAATCACTTCCAGATATTCCGCGAGGACCGTGGTGCAGCCCATCCCGGCTCGATTGTGAGCAGACCAGAGCGCGTCGAGTTCTTGGCGAAGACGCTCGCCGGCGCCGACGTCAAGGGACGCAAACGCCTGATTGGTTGGTCCGTAGTACAGGCGGAAGAACTCCACGACGTCGGACGGAGGAAAGGGATAACTGAACGTATAGCGGCGCCTGACCAGATGCAGCTCCGACAGTCCCTTGCCGAGCCGTTCACGGACCGTCGTTTCGTCGCCCCACAGGACCGGGGAAGGCGCCCCGGACGGCGCAATGAATGTCGAGACGGTCTTGAACATCTGGCCGATGAACCCCTGTGGAGTCCAATTGGCCATGGCAATGGTTCCCCCCGGCTCACACACCCGCAACAGTTCCTTTGCCACAAGGTCCGGCCGCGGCGCGAACATCGCTCCGATGAGACTCGCCACCACATCGAAACTCGCGTCCTCAAAGGGCAGCGCCTCAGCATCGGCTTCCTCGAAACGGGCCCTCAGATTCTCCGCTTGTGCGCGCACCCGTGCCCGCTCCACCAAATTGCCGGCGATGTCTACGCCAATCACCTCCAGACCATCCTTCGCGGCCATTAGCGCCAGCTGGCCGGACCCACAGCCCACGTCCAGCAGCCGGGATCCGGGCGCGACATGGAGACGCTCGTAGAACTCTCGCGCGCCGCCTTCCATGTACCGCGAGAATCGATCGTAGTCGCCGGCCATCCAGATATGTTTGAGACGGGTCTTCACACGTTCTAGGTCAGGTGATAGTGCGTTGGCAGGCATGATGTACTCCTTGGTGTGGTTGTCGGATGGAAGAGCGGGTCGTCGTCGCCCTTGCAACCCTGTATCGCACTATAGGACGTATTATCTGTTGGTGTCTTATCCGGGCGTCTGGTTCTCTTGACTAAGGAATGCTAGGCTGTACGTCACTTGTTTCGGCGTCCTGGACACTTTGCCGCAACGCCGTCACTGCAGTGTGGAGTCCATATGGATGTCCTGTCCGAAGTGCTGAAGGCCGTCAAGCTCGACGGAGCGATGTTTTACAATGCCGAGTTTTCAGCCCCATGGTGCTTTCGCGCGCCCCCCTCTCGCATTGTCGCTCCGTATCTGTCGCCGGACTCCAGGCATGTCATCATCTATCATTTGCTGACGGAGGGGCGAGGCTACGGACATGTCGAGGGAGATGGCCGACCCATTCCGCTCAACGCAGGAGACATCGTCATCTATCCACACGGCGATGCCCACATCATGGGAAACGGTTCGCCCGCCACGCCGGTGGACAACGAACAAGAGCTGCAACGAATTTTGTCTCAAGGCCTCAAGGTCTGCCGTTTCGGCGGAGGTGGGGAAATGACGAAATTCATCTGCGGTTACATGACCTGCGATCCGCAACTCAGTCAAGTCTTCCTTGGGGGACTGCCGCCGATTTTTAAGGTCCATATCCGCAACGACGCGTCAGGACAATGGTTGGAAAACTCGCTCCGTTATTCGGTGGATAATGCGGATGCGGCCACGCCCGGCGGTGAAGCCGTGCTCGCGAAGCTGTCCGAAGTCTTGTTCGTGGAAACGCTACGACGCTACATCGCGCTGCTTCCGCAGGAGCAAACGGGGTGGTTGGCTGGAGTCCGCGACCCGGAAGTCGGAAAAGCCTTGGCCCTGCTGCATCGCCAGCCGGCCCATCCGTGGACAATTGCTTCACTCGGGAACGAGGTAGGGATTTCGCGTTCGGTCCTGGCCGAGCGGTTCCGGCGTTATCTCTCGGAGACTCCGATGGCGTACCTCACACGCTGGCGCCTTCAGCTTGGCGCGCAGATGCTGAAAACGACGAGCAGGAGCGTGGCGGAGATCGCGGCTGAGGTCGGCTATGAGTCGGAGCCCGCCTTCAACCGCGCCTTCAAACGCGAGTTCGCTCTCCCGCCGGCCCGATACCGCAGCCAATCGAAATCACCCCGTCATTAAGCCGTCCGCAGCATCGACGAACGGTCGCAGCCATTGGAAGCGATGAGGACACGGGTTGGGGACACGTGGGTCCAAGGTGTCGCAAATCCGTCGCCGCGGTCCCGTTACCGAATGTCGCGAAAAAAGGTGCGGGGGACAATGGGAAGGCGCAGCTCGACCGCGAGAAGAATCAGGGAAGCGCGAACGACGCTTCGCCAAATTCCCATTTGCACAAACTTGCGAGAGTCCGTGACAACCGGTGGGGTGAGGAGTACCGGAGTGACTACTTTGACGAGTTTCCTGGAAAACAAGACATCCTCCAAGAACGGCTGATCGGGGAACCCGCCGAGCCGCTCGAACAAGGCACGACGGACAAACATCGCTTGGTCCCCATAGAGGACCTTCGACCATCGGCATCTCAGATTATTCAAAGACGACAGCAGGCGCAGTCGCCAGTCGTGCCCCGAGAACCGATGAAAGAATCCTCCAGCTTGAATCGAAAGATCCGATTCCAAGGCGTTAAGCCGTGTCAGCGCACCGCTCGGGAGTTGCGTATCAGCATGGAGGAATAGGAGCCATTCGCCGGACGCGTGATTGGCTCCCACATTCATCTGCGAGGCCCGCCCCTTCGGCGCGTGCAAAAGCCGAATGCGGCCTTCATTCTCGGCGATGTGGCACGTGCGGTCGGTACTCCCTCCATCGACCACGATCACGTCATAGTCGCCGGGCTGGACGAGGACATGGCCCAGCGTCAGCGGCAACGCCTTTTCCTCATTGAGCGTGGGAATAATCACCGAGATCATCGCGAGTCAGAAACACCGGGAAGAAGGACAGAGGGAGGACCATTGCGATCGCGGAACTGCCGGAGTACAGTGAGGCTTATGAGATATGGGCGGCTCATGCAGAGACTGAGGGTCCTGACACTG
>JAICXS010000306.1 GCA_025934615.1 Nitrospiraceae bacterium | reverse complement strand
CTCATCGGTCACACGATAGGAAAAGCCTCCACGTTTTTTAGGCTGTGGCGATTCAATCGTCATGGCCTATCATCACCGAGATTCAGCAATTGTTGGAGAGCTAGGATATCCGATTGGTCCTGCTCCCTGCCGGCGAGGCGTTTGAGCTCAATGAGGTCCGGCACGCTTGCAATGAGAACGGTGAAATCCTGTAGCGGCAATGAGATTTTCCGAGAAAAGGCGAGTGAGAAGTCTATTGGATTGTCGAGAAACACATCGATCTCTTCGTAGGGTCTGGTTGGGTTGAGCCAAGTGAAGACGATCATGGATTTGGTCTCCCGCCATTCACGGCGTTTCGCCGTGTCAAGGAAGTCGAATGGCTGCAGGGGGACGCGTGGTCTATATCCTAGTCCCACGATCATCTCGATAAAGCGATGCATATTGTCTTTCTCTAAATCCACCATGACATCTAAATCTGCGGTCATTCGTGGAATGCCGTGGAGGTCCACGGCGACAGCGCCGACGACCAGATACCGAATTCGATGCGTGTGAAGCCCTTTAAAAAGCTGTTCGTACAGCATAGCGCTGTTCAATAGTCTAGCCGCTTATGTGCAAGGAGACAACATTGACGTCGCTGCTCACGATAATTCATACAACTCGCCATATTTCTTTTCCAGATACTCCAAAAACGGCTCCGGGCTTAACGGCCGGCCGGTCACGCGCTGCATGAGATGTTCGGCGGTGAACATTCGGCCCCAGCGATGGATCTTTTGATTGAGCCACTTCGTGAGCACGGTGAGACGCCCGGCTTCGATCTCGGCATCGAGGTTCTGGATCTCCTTCTGGACTTGGTCGTACAACTGCGCGGCGTACAGGTTCCCCAACGTATAGGTCGGAAAATAGCCGAAGGCGCCTAACGACCAGTGTACGTCTTGTAAGACTCCGTCCGCATCGGTCGGCGGGACGATGCCGAGGTAGCTGTTCACTTTGTCGTTCCAAATAGCGGGCAAGTCTTCGACACGGGTTCGACCTTCGATCATACCTTGCTCGATCTCGAAGCGCATCATGATGTGGAGATTGTAGGTCAGCTCATCGGCTTCGACGCGGATCAATGACGGCTTTGCCCGATTGATGGCCGCGTAAAACCGATCCTGATCCACTGTGCCGAGCTGTTCAGGAAACATCTGCTGCAGCAAGGGATAGAAGCATCGCCAGAAGGGCCGGCTTCTCCCCACGGAATTTTCCCACAGCCGCGACTGACTTTCGTGAATGCCCAACGACAGCGCCTCGCCCAACGGCGTGCCATAGCGGGCCGGATCGAGTCCCTGATCGTACAGTCCGTGGCCGCCTTCATGGATACAACTAAAGAGACAGGCCGGTAATTCGCGTTCGTACGCCCGCGTGGTCACGCGCACGTCTGTTGGATGGAATGATGTAGTGAAGGGATGTGCCGATAAGTCCAGACGGCCGCGCTCGAAGTCATAGCCCATGGCGGTCAGCACCAAGCGGCCAAATTCCATTTGCCGGGTTGTATCGTAATGCAGGAAGAGGATGGCGTCATCAATCTTGATGGAGGACGTCATGACTCTGTTCAGCAGCGGTACCAATCGCGCTTTCAACGCAGCGAACACTGGCCTCAATTGTGCTACCGTCGCGCGTGGTTCATACGTATCGAGCAGCGCGTTATACGGCGTGTCCCGATAACCTAAGTATTCTGCTTCTTCTTGTTTCAGCGCTACGATCGTTTTGAGATGAGGCAGAAACATGCGAAAGTCGCTTTTCTTTCTCGCCTCAGACCATACTTGCTGCGCGAGTGACGATTCACGGCTGAGCCGTTTCACAAAGTCCGAAGGAAGTTTTTTGGCACGGCTGAAATCCCGCCAGACTTCCCGCAACAGGGCCCGGGCCGATTCATCCCAACCATCGCCCCGCGAATCTATGGCCTCTCCGATCGATGGATCGACCCACTGACTCAACACGCGCTCGATGTCGGATGAGACGAACCGGTCATGTGCTAGGGTTTGCAGCGTGGCAATCTGTTCCGCCCTTGCATGGCCGCCCCCGGCCGGCATATAGGTTTCTTGATCCCAGGAGAGCAATGATGCCGCACTGGTGAGATGCTGGATCTCCACGAGCTGTGTCGTGAGGGGGGCTAACGTCCCGAGCGTTTTCATGAAGGCCTCCTTGCACAACCGCGTACAACACGCGATGATGCAGTCTACGGAAAGGACGTTGGGTTTGTCACCAGCGCATGTTCAAAAGGGTGAGGAATGATGAAAGATCTGGTGTTGCCGGAGATCGAAGCTTACGCCGAGGCCCACTCGTGGGCGGAGTCGGATATCTGTCGAGCGTTGCGCGAGGAGACCTATCGGAGCATGGAATCCCCAAACATGGTCGTGGGACCCCTCGAAGGCGCTTTCCTTAAAATGATGGTGCAGGTCGTCCAGGCCAAGCAGGTCCTGGAAGTGGGGACATTTACCGGGTACAGTGCCCTGTGCTTTGCGGAAGCGCTACCTCCTGACGGGCAAGTCATTACCTGCGATATCGATACGTACTCCGTGGCATTGGCCAAGTCCTATTGGGCCAAGAGTCCATATGGAGGGAAAATCCGCGCTCGGCTCGGCCCAGCGGTTGAGACGCTCGGTACATTATCTGGGCCGTTTGAAGTCATTTTTATCGACGCGGACAAGGTCAATTATCTGGCGTACTATCGGCGTGCGCTGAAGTTGATCGCTCCTCAAGGTGTCATTCTCATCGACAACGTGCTCTGGTCCGGCGACGTGTTGCAATCTCAAGATATCGATCCCTCCACCGCAGCTATTCAGGAACTGAATCGAATTATCTCCGCGGATCGAGCGGTGCACGCCGTCTTGGTCACGATCCGCGATGGGATTTTTGTCGTGAGAAAAGCGTGAGCGGCGAGGCTCAAGGGCGTGTGGTGCCGAATAGAATTTTACCTCTGGAATCACCCGCTCTCGCGTATGCGGCCTTGACGACGGCTGCCGTCGCGTGGGGCGGATCCATCGTCGGACAAAAGATTGCGCTGGGATCGTTCTCGGCGGTCGAGGTCTCCGTCTTACGCGGGGTCGGAGCCTTGCTGATCCTGATTCCGCTCTGGTGGTGGCAAGAAGGAAAACAGGTCAGGGTGTCTCCCAAAGACCTGGCGATCCTCGCAGGCTTAGGGCTCGGCGTGCTCGGGAACCATCTTCTGACGCTCTTTGGATTGCGGTATATCGACGCCTCGGCGGCCGGTGTGGTGATCGGGGCCGGTCCCGTGATTACGGCCGTGTTGTCATCCTTCCTGATTCGTGATGTTCCGTTCCGGACCGTCTTGCCCGGCTGTGCCGTATCGTTCGCCGGCGTTGCGCTCGTATCCGGTATCGGCTCTTCCGGTGTCGAAGGCCAACAGCCATGGCTGGGAGGAACGCTTGTGATCCTTGGGCTCGTCAGTTGGGCGCTGTAT
Organism: Nitrospiraceae bacterium; assembly: GCA_025934615.1. Taxonomy (GTDB): domain Bacteria; phylum Nitrospirota; class Nitrospiria; order Nitrospirales; family Nitrospiraceae; genus JAICXS01. The sequence goes on along the minus strand of JAICXS010000306.1, from coordinate 524 downwards.
ACCGTCGGCAGTCGCCGCATTATGGAGCGGCTTTCTCCCTTGACCATCAACTGGACGACGTTATGTTTCTCAATCCTGCTCCAGGTTCCGTTGCTGTGGACCGATAACAAGATGATAACGGATGGTGCCGACACCGTCGCTACATCCGGGTGGCTGGCCTTGCTCTATTTGATCGTGTTCGCTACTGCGCTTGGGCAGCAAGCCTGGTTGTATGGCGTGAAGGGAGTGGGGCCGTCACGCGCCGGGGTGTTTGTGAATCTGATCCCGGTCTCAGCGCTGGTGTTCGCGGCGCTGCTTCTTGGAGATCGCATTGGGATAAGGGAATTCATCGGGATCATGCTGATCTTGACTGGGGTGTGGTTGGTCAATAGACCCCTGCCGGCACGCGGGCCGGTTCGACAAGAGGCATAGCAAGAGGCCCATGTGGCCATCGGATCATCTTCCTATCTTTTCATGAACCGCTTCAGATCCTCATCTAATTATGATAATCGGCCTGATTCGACTATACTTGTCCTGATCTCTAG
>JAICXS010000330.1 GCA_025934615.1 Nitrospiraceae bacterium | reverse complement strand
CTTCCGAATACCTTCCGCAGTTCTTCCTTCGCTTTGTCCAACAGGCGCCGTTGCTTGGCGTTCAATGTCTTGCCTGCCCGATTGATATAAAACGTCAACATCGACATGGCGGATCGATAGGGACTGCTCTTTCGCCGGCTGCTGGATTCAGCGGAGTGCTTCAGCGAGAGGGCGATCTGCCGCGGGCTTCCCTTTTTAAACACACCCTGTTCGAGATCCAGCGCATCGCTGCGCCTGGTGACATCTCTTGACCACCGCCGCCGGCCGGACGTTTTCGTTGTTGGCGGCTGTGTGCGAGCGGGGCTCATAGAATAATCATACCGCCTCATTGTACGATCTTCAGTACCGCCTCAACCTAGGAGATATAGTGCGGTCTACACAGGAGACAACATCGCGAGATACCGATCGAGGCGTCGTTGCTCGGTTGCTTTCACCGAGAGAAATTGCACGCCAAACGTGGGATTCTTAGACCAGCGGACAGCCGCCACGTCAATGACGACCGGTGAACTCTCGTGCGGGAGTGAAAGCCGCAAAACCAACAGGTGAGTATCTTGCGCCTGAACGTCGGCTTCAATTTTACATCCCCCGCTGGAGAGATTCCTGACCGTACCGACGCCTTTGGCATCACCGATAAAGGAGACCGGCAATTGAACCTCCCTTCGTGCTTGTCGTTCGTCTTCCATGTCTTCTCATTCTCCGTCGTGTCAAATGGCACTTTGCCGACTGCCCCTTGCAAAAAGCTCTGGTAAAATAGACAGGAAGGATGATTGATGGTCTCTATCCAAACTCTCCTGGGCCGCTGGCAGTGGAAACCCATTCGGAATTGTCCGGGCCGACTCGTGCTTGTAACAACGGACCCGTCAATCCCATTGGACAGGCTACTAGGAAGTGATGCACACGCGCAGACATTTGAGAGCGATGCGGCCAAAGATAAAGTTCTCGTCGTCCCGCTCGATGAGGGCGGCCTCATCTCCTATGCCCGTGCCGATGGCAGTCTGGTCCACACCTTGAACACCTCGGAAGGGTTTGATCGAAAACTATCTCAGTTAGGCATCTCCCTCGCAATAAACAAAGCCGAATAGAGTCTGGCACTTCCAGAACCACGTTATACAGGGCGCTTGCTTGAAGAGTCGACAAATGCCAAATCTTTGCTACGGTTTAAAACTCGCGTCTCATTCATGATCCTGACATGCGTTTAACCGCACGGCATTCTAGATTATTGACGTCGGCCTTTCTCATCGGGTTCGTACTGATGGCCGGACCCGCCGCGACGGCCGCCCCGATTGCCGTTCGTTTTGTCGAAGGCGCCGCTCATGGATATTTACTACTCCGAGACGAACATGGCGACCGACTGGCGGACGGTGAGATGATTCAGAAGACCCATGGCGACCTCGTAAACGGTCAGCTCATCTTCCGCTTCAAAGATGGATCGCTGCACGACGAGCGTGTCAGCTTCACCCAGAAACATGTCTTTACGCTGCAAAGTTATAAGTTACTTCAGCGCGGCCCCTCATTTCCAACGACCATCGACCTTGCCATGGACCGCAAAACGGGCGAATACCGGCTGCAATCATCCAAGAACGGATCGGCAGATGACCCCCTGACCGGGCAGATCGACTTGCCGGAAGACGTCTCGAACGGCATGGTGATGACGCTGCTCCGCAACCTCACGCCAGGTCATGGCGAGACCGTACACTTTATCGCGTTCACCCCCGATCCGAAAGTGATCGAGCTCAAACTGGTCCCCTCGATGAAGACCTCCATCCGTATCGGCGATGTGGCGAAGCAGATGACGCAGTATGTGTTGGAACCGCAATTGGATAGTCTCACCGCGTTTTTCGGCAAACTGCTAGGTAAACTTCCCACGTCATTCCACTACCATTTTTGGTTGTTGACCGAGGACGTGCCGGCGTTTGCCGGTTTTGAAGGCCCACTGTATTTGAACGGGCCGACATGGCGTATCGAGCAAACCAGCGCATCGACTCTCTGGTCCTCACAGGCTGCCTCAACCAAAGACATGCCACACTGATTTCATCCATCCCTCCTGGCAACCTTCTGGCCATCGATGTTATAAATAGCCCTCACGCTTTCGACATCTTTCTGTAACGGCAAGGACCATACGATGACGGACACGCGCACGATCGCATCGCAGGGGAAGGAACTCGCCACGCTGGCCGGCGGCTGCTTTTGGTGTCTGGAAGCGGTCTACGATCAGATGAAGGGTGTGGATTCGGTCGAATCAGGCTACATGGGCGGACCGAAGCCGAATCCGACGTATGAAGAGGTCTGCTTGGGCCGGACCGGCCATGCGGAGGCGGTGCAACTCACGTACGATCCAAAGACCGTCTCCTTCCGGGAGATTCTTGAAGTCTTCTTTGCGATTCACGATCCCACGACGTTGAATCAGCAGGGCAATGATATCGGCACACAATACCGTTCGGCAATTTTTTATCACTCACCGGAGCAAAAGGCCGTCGCGCAGGAACTCATCGCCGAGCTCACGAAAGATACGTTTTTCAATCACCCCATCGTGACTGAAGTGACGCCGGCCGGACAGTTCTACGTCGCCGAGGACTACCATCAGGAATACTTTGCGCGCAATCCGCTCCAGCCGTACTGCACGTATGTGGTCGGCCCAAAACTGGCCAAGTTTCGCAAAACGTTCGCGGAGAAGATCAAGCCCTAGCCTTCACCTTTTCCACGAGCCGTGTGCCGACACGCTCGTCCAGCACCACCGACGCACTGACAGCCCGCAAGAATGAATAGTGATAAAACCATGGCATGGCCACAGCCGAACGCCATGGTATCAGCACGAATATTCCCCAACGCCTGGATCGACTACCCTGGTCGCGTTGGCACTGGCTGATCGTCACGGCGCTCGGCATTACCTGGATCCTCGACGGGCTGGAAGTGTCTATCGTCGGCGCCCTGGGGCCCGTCCTCACGCATCCGGCCACCCTCCATCTCAGTGAATCGCAAGTCGGGCTTACGGCGTCGGCCTATCTCACCGGCGCGGTCTCCGGCGCATTCGTCTTTTCGTACTTGACGGATCGCCAGGGACGAAAAAAGTGGTTCATGATTACGCTCGTGTTGTATCTGGCGGCGACGGTCCTCACCGCCTTCTCGTGGGACCTGTGGAGTTTTATGTTCTTCCGCTTCTTCACCGGCGCAGGCATCGGTGGAGAATATGCGGCGATGAATTCGGCCATCGATGAGCTGATCCCGGCGCGGTCGCGGGGGCATACGGATTTGGCGATCAACGGCAGTTGGTGGCTCGGCTCAGCGGCCGGCGCGCTTCTTACACTTCTTCTGCTGAATCCCGAACTCATTCCCGAGCCGCTGGGGTGGCGGCTCTGTTTCGCATTCGGCGCGATCCTGGGACTCTGCATTGTCATCGTCCGCCGCCTCGTTCCGGAAAGCCCCCGCTGGCTCATGACCCATGGACAGGTGCATGAGGCTGAGGCTATCGTCGAGGCGATTGAAGCCAAAGTCCGCCAAGATGAGGGACTGGAACGCTTGGCTGAGGCGCACGGATCGATTACGGTGCATCGGCAGGCTCCAGCCACCTTCCGCACCGTCGTTCGAGAGCTCTTTCGAACCTACCCTCAGCGCACGGTGCTTGGCATCACATTGATGGTCACACAATCCTTTATGTACAACGCGCTTTCCTTTACCTATCCCTTCGTGATCACCAAGT
>JAICXS010000508.1 GCA_025934615.1 Nitrospiraceae bacterium | reverse complement strand
ATCGGCGGACTCATCGCCGAGGCGATGAAGAAGGTAGGCAAGGACGGAGTCATTACCGTCGAGGAATCGAAGACGATGGAAACGTCGCTCGAGGTCGTGGAAGGCATGCAGTTCGATCGGGGATATCTCTCCGCTTACTTCGTCACGGCTCCTGAGCGCATGGAGTGCGTGTTGGAGGATGTCTTCATTCTGATCCACGAAAAGAAGATCAGCTCATTACGTGAACTGTTGCCTCTGCTCGAAGAGACCACGAAGATGAGCAAACCTTTGTTGATTATCTCGGAAGACGTAGAAGGTGAGGCGCTCGCCACGCTCGTGATCAACAAACTCCGCGGAACTCTGCAGTGTGTGGCCGTAAAGGCCCCAGGATTCGGTGATCGGCGAAAGGCGATGCTCGAAGACATCGCCATCCTGACTGGCGGGAAGGCCATCAGCGAAGATCTCGGCATCAAGCTCGAGAATGTGAAAGTTGAAGAGCTTGGTCGGGCAAAAAAGGTGACAATCGATAAGGACAACACCACGATTATCGCGGGAGCCGGAAAGTCTGTAGAGATCGAAGGTCGGATTAAACAACTTCGGACACAAATTGAGGACGCGACTTCCGAGTACGACAAAGAAAAGCTCCAGGAACGTCTCGCGAAACTAGTCGGCGGTGTGGCAATTATCAAGGTGGGCGCAGCGACGGAGACCGAACTCAAGGAAAAGAAGGCCCGTGTTGAGGACGCAATGCACGCAACACGTGCAGCAGTTGAGGAGGGCATCGTTCCCGGAGGCGGCGTGGCTTTACTTCGCTGCATTCCAGCACTTGAGAAACTCAAGCTTCATGACGACGAGGCGACCGGTGTAAGCATCGTGAAACGGGCTCTCGAAGAACCGACCCGCCAAATCGCCCAGAATGCTGGAGAAGAGGGATCGATTATCGTTGGACGCGTGCGGGACTCGAAGGACGAAAACTTCGGCTTCAATGCAGAAACCGGGGAGTTCGGCGACATGATCAGAGCCGGCGTCATTGATCCGGCGAAGGTCACCCGCCTCGCATTGCAGAACGCCGCGTCCGTTGTTTCCTTAATGTTGACCACGGAAGTCTTGATCGCGGACATCAGGGGAGAGGCAGAAATGACGGCTGTCGGCGCGGGTTATTAAGGCGGAATGTAGCGTGCCCGCTACGCCTTCGACACAAACAAACGGAGGGAGGTGAGCGATATGCGCGTATTTTGGGAACGGATAGGAGTCCTTGGACCCGTCTATCGTTTGGTTGGCGAGGGCTTAGACGACCAACAAATTGCCACTAAGCTCAACATGACCGAAACGAAGGTACGGGAGTGTATCGCCTGGATGTTGCGCTTCTTCAAGTTCCCGGGCCGAATGGAATTGGCGCGTGACGCTTTTGGCGTCGAGCATCCGGGTCAAACAGTACAGTTGAAAGGTACATGACATGGAACTTGATCGCGCGCTTGAGCTTGCTGTCGTGGCATCTTGGGAAGACGTGGTTAAGCCGGGCGACCCTTGCTCGGTCCATGTCGAATATGAGAAACAACCAGATTCTCCATTGAGCTCGCTGTCGGTTTGGACGATTAGGAATCGCGGCTATGGGACCTTGGTCTGCCGCTATTCTGTTGCGCCACCTGATCCTGCTTCTTCAGCCTCGGAAGTTAGCAGAGTCCGTTTTGCGAACTCTTATCAGTCTGCGATATTAGCCGATTGTCTTGATTTTATTATGCGAAACCAGGGCCAATTCACACGCCCTGCTGACCGTTCGATTCACGGCCTGGTCCAGATTGATTGTCCCAGCGAAGAAGACCGGAGTGACGCCGCCACTTGGAGCCAGGCCGCCGTTGCTGAATTTGCCGAAACCGTTTGGAACTAGGGCTAATCTCCGGCGAATCGGATGAATGACGCGCTTTAGAGATTAGAATTCTGGCTATGTCGATTTGCTGGGGCGCTGGCTGAGCGAGCGGACCGAGTCATGAATGTCCTGGCACGCTGTTGAACCAGGTTCCGCGCTGGCCCTCCGAATAGGGAACAACTCCCGGCCGCACACTGACCACCGCGAAATGGCCTAGACGCAATATTGGGCAGTCCCAGAGCTGACGGCTTGCTATCCGTGGCTTAAGAGGAAGGCGTCGCGTCGGCGATGTGTCCGACTT
>JAICXS010000461.1 GCA_025934615.1 Nitrospiraceae bacterium | reverse complement strand
TGGGGGAGAACGAGTAGGTGAAGCGGAATTGGCCGTCTTGGAGCGCGAGGGTGATCAGGTCGTGATCGAGGCGCTGGAGCCTACCAGGCTCCTCGTCCTCAACGGACAGCCGCTCGATGAACCCGTCGTGGGGTATGGACCCTTTGTCATGAACACCGACGAGGAAATTCGACAAGCGTTTTTGGATTATCAAAGCGGACGGATGGGAAACATTGCGAGGCCGGTCCACCATGAGGTGAAGTAAACAGTGGGATCCGCGGTGACTACTGAGAGGTTCATCATGAAACTGCGCCGCTTCAGCATCGCAATCGATCCCTCCGGTCGGAAAGACTAAGGCCTAGGCAAGCATCTCGTGCCTAGGCTCTCTCCGTCCTCCGATTCATCTCGCATCTTCCAGTCGTTGCCACCCTCTCTTGAAAGGGATCAGCGATACCACTGATGCCGTGCTTGCCACGTGTTCTCCGCGGGGCGCTCCAACGCCGGCCGATCCCACTTTCCCAGAATCGCTGCCGCTTCATACGTGCTTTGCAGGAACGCCAATAGAACCCGATCGGGAAACTCCGCCGTTCTCACCGCGTCATACGGCAGCAAGAACTCTCGCATCTGCTCGCTGTAAAACGCCTCCTTGGGCTGAATGGCGTAGTCCTTGAAACCCTTTGGCTCCGGATACGCATAGGCATAAAAGGCCGGTCCGCTCGCGCCGCCGCCCGGCCAGAAGCCGCAACTGCTCACTTCGTGTGAGTAGGCTTCGCGCGCGACAAACTTCGCTAAGTTCGGCGCACCTGGGTGCATCGGCGCCGGACGGCCGGAAAACCGCGTGACGGCCATGTCGAACGCGCCCCAGAAAAAATGGACCGGGCTGACCTTGCCGATGAACCGAGAACGAAAGGCGTGAAGCACGCGGTCCGTTTGTGCCAGGATGCGCCAGCATCGCTGCGCCGAATCAGGATCATAGGAGGTATGATGCCGATCCTCCTCGAATGGAGTGCGGTCTTCCACTTCGACCGGAGTCGTCCAGATCTTCACCTCGACGCCGAGGGAGTGCAGAGCAGCCATTGTCTCCCGATAAAAATCAGCCACGGAGCGTGGCGCGAGTGCGAGCGAGCGGCGTTCGCCTTCCGCCGTATGGATCTGAAGGGCGTGGTCGATGAAGTCAAAATCGATTTGGACAATCCGCGTTCCGTACGGCATCGGCGACGTGGTGAGTCCGCGGGACGTGACGTAGAGCGTCACGCCCCACCAATGGCAGACCATCGGCGCCAGCGCCAGCCGGATTTTCCCGACGATCTGCATCCACATGTGGAGCGTCGCGTAGGTCTCTCGCCACGCGTCCAACGGCAAGTTGGGCCAGACCTCTGTATCTTTAGGAACCGTCACGGTTCGTTCGGCCATAAGAACCTCCACAACGAATGCATCGACGTCAGTTGGCTTTCAGTTCGCGACAACCGCCTTACCGACCGCTCTGGCGCTAGCTGGATGTTGCGACGTGATGAAGCGTCCGTCTCCTCGCACATACGACGCGAGCGCAACATGGCCATATGGTACTTCGCCTCTCTTCTTCGGCTCCTTCTCCAAATTGAACGGCACCGCCATCTCCCACTTTCCGATGACCTCTTGGAGCCAGAAAATCCCGGCGATCTCAGTCTGAAACGAGGCTCTTGGTAGGATTTAGCGCCCGCGTCATGGCAGGAAGATATCGGCCAATGACTGATGTTTTTGTCCAAAAAAAGTGGGACTGCGGCGATTCGAACGAGTCGATCACCTGGAGCGATCCGGCACATCGAAGCGGCAGGACTACCAACATAGGTCCGAAGCTTCGTCCGTTGATCGCGTGGCTCTTCGTCAAAATTCAAGAGACATCGATTAACTCCGCGCCACCACCTCCAACGTCAGATCATCGAGTGAATCCAGAACAGCGGAGACAACCGACAGCCTGTTCCTATCCGGCGGATAGCGCTTATTCGGTATGGCGATCACCCGCATACCGGCCGCGTTTGCCGAGAGAACCCCGTTCTGCGAATCCTCGATCGCGACACAGTGTGCCGGATCGGCGTGAAGTCGACGTGCAGCTTCGAGGTAGACATCGGGAGCTGGCTTTCCCCGCGGGACTTCTTCAGAGGAAATGGTGACGGCAAACCGACGTGCAAGCCCGGCGATTTCCAGGACCAAATCGATGAGCGGCCGGTTCGAAGAAGAGGCGACCGCGAGCGGCCAGTGACAGGACAGTCGATCTACCGCCTGCACCGCGCCCTTCATCAAAGGCAAATGATGGCGATAAGCCGTTTCCATGCGATGAACGACCTCGGTCGAGATGGCCTGTGGCAAGTCCGGAAGTCCGAGGACATCATGCATATAACGGGACCATTCCAGTGAGCTCATGCCCATCATGTCTTGGTGTGCGTGGTCGTGCCATCGGCCGCCGCGCTCATGCACCAACGATTCGCGCACCCGATTCCAGATCTGTTCCGAATCAATAATCACGCCGTCTAGGTCGAAGACGATGGCTTTGATCGCCGTATTGTCGCGTGCGCTCATGTTCTCATTCCACGGACCGGGTAAATCATGACTGGACAGGGTGCCTGTTGAACGATGCTTCGCATGGTCTGGGCCCGCTGCGGTTCGAGATTGAGACGCCATGCAAGA
>JAICXS010000560.1 GCA_025934615.1 Nitrospiraceae bacterium | reverse complement strand
CATTTCGCGCGCGAGAAAGTGCGCGATGCGCGGGAAACGCTACCTGCTCGAATTCGCGAGCAGGCTAAGATGCCGCGCTTCGTCGGTCGTGATCATGATGGGGGCAACACCGGTTCACACTTGGCTGGGTGCTTGCTCTTGCTCATTTCACTATCTCCTTTGCGTTTTCGCGGCTGTTGGTCCCAGGTCGTCATCATCGTTGGCGAACGCGGGTGTGCCGAAAAGCGAACCGACAGGATCGGTGTCTGACTTAGATCGATTCACGCTTTCAATCCTCACGACGTTCAGGCATCCCGCGATGAAGTACGGCATTTGATCTCCAATCCGGAGGCCGACCAGTGCCGCGCCTAAACCCGAAAGAACGGAGATTTGAGCTAAATCGGACGTGCGATCTTCAGGCCAGACCAGTTGCACGGTCTTTCGGGGAATTCCCCAATCGGTCAAGTAAGTGACCCAGGAGCCTATGGTTACGATCGATTCAATGTCCCGGGCGTCGTCGGGGACGATCTCCGCACGGTTGATCTCGACCAGTAGGAACATTGCATCCATGTCTCCTTGCTGTGCAGCGACGCGCGCGAGCTTTTCAAGCCGGGGATAGTCGGATGCGGTCAGAGCGATGGCGGGTAGAGGCAACACGGCACACTCCTTCTGTTCAAGGCAACGCCGATCAGGCTCCCATAGGGGAAACCACGAACCAAATTGAGTTTGGTGAAGACAAATTGTGTTGATGAAGAAGCGAATCCGGACGACGCGATTCCGCCGTCCGGTTAGCCGCCTGCTTGGAGGCGTCCGGCGTGCAGACAAAGCCGCGCGATGCGCGTGTTTATGTCCAAGGCATACATCATAACGCGCTCAACATAGCTCTTAATGGCGTTGTGGCCATTGTGGCGAAAGCGCACACGTTAACTGTTGACGGCAATAAAATCTCGACGACTCGTTTTAGAAACGCGTGGAAAGGACGGCGAAACCTTTGGAGCCGTTGAGCCCAGGCCAATGCCGGATTCATGAGACCGGCATTAAGATGATTTGCTAATAGATTCTTCAAGACGGCGGGGAGACACAATGCGCAAAACCAGCATCGCCACGTCGTGCGTAGATCAGCTCTTCGAAAAACTTCTTTTCAAAGGGATGAACCACCATGTGGATCGAATTCAAGATCGCTCCATATGAGGCTTCGGCCATTCTCCGAATTTCGACAAAAGGCTGTGCTGGCGATTAAGCCAATGGAATAGACGATCACGCTCTCGGAGCATGTCGAAAGAATCGTCTCTACAACCAAGGGCGATTGAAGCTCGTTTCTCGGACCTTGATCGACCGACCCGGTGTGCTGTCGACCTTTACGGCACAGGCGGCCCGGGCGGTCACCGCCCAGTCACCGGGCGGTCGTCGTCCGGCCACCGTTGCGGCGCACCGTGCCATCAGGGGCGACCATGCGGCCCGGCGATCGACGGCTTGAACCTCCTCCTCCTTTCGCCGGGCCGTTCTGCGCGGGCGAATCGACGGGAAGACCGCAACCCGAGAGTCGGATTCCAGCGTTTGATGACGCTGAGCCGCGGAACTCGGTGCGATGCAATGAGAGGCGCTGCGAGTTCATCCTG
>JAICXS010000063.1 GCA_025934615.1 Nitrospiraceae bacterium | reverse complement strand
ATTGCGTCGCGATGGCGAGGCCGCCGATCGACAGCACGCCCGCGGCGATCAGGCCTTTATAGAGCGCGCCCATGATCGAATTGTCGGCGCCGAGCTTCACGAAAAAGGTGCCGATGATCGAGGTCACTATGCAGGCCGCGCACAACGGGCTGAACGCGGCGCTGCAGGTGGCATTCCGCGGGGGTGCAGTGACGGGGTTGTTGTTGATCGGTTTGGCGCTCCTGTCGGTGACGGGATTCTATACCATTGCCTCCGCGTTTGTCGGCCAGGAAAAGGCGATCCATGCCTTGCTGAGCCTCGGATTCGGTGGCAGTCTCATTTCGGTTTTTGCTCGCGTCGGCGGCGGCATCTATACGAAAGCGGCGGATGTCGGAGCCGATTTGGTGGGTAAGGTAGAAGCCGGTATTCCCGAAGACGATCCACGCAATCCGGCCGTCATCGCCGACAATGTCGGCGACAATGTCGGCGATTGCGCCGGCATGGCCGCAGACCTGTTTGAAACTTACGCAGTGACGACCGTGGCCGCGATGGTTCTGGCCTTTACGATGTTCGGTGGAATGGCGGAGCCGATCCTATATCCCTTAGCCTTGGGTGCCCTGTCGGTGTTCGCGACGATCGTCGGAATCTTTTTTGTGAAGGCGGGTCCTGGCGGCGGCATTATGACGGCGCTCTACAAAGGGCTCTTTGTCGCGGGTGGCTTAGCGGCGGTGGGGTTCTATCCCATTACCATGAGGATGATGGATGGCGCTGCCGGCATCACGGGGTTCAATTACTATCTTGCGTCGCTCCTTGGGCTTGGCGTGACATTGGCGTTGGTGTTTATCACAGACTATTACACGTCGAAAAGTTATTCGCCGGTAAAGGAAATTGCAAAGGCCAGCGAAACCGGCCACGCAACCAACATTATTGCAGGCCTAGCCGTCGGAATGCAGGCCACCGCCTGGCCGGTCGTGGTGATCGCTGCGGCGATTCTCATCAGCCATTGGGCGGCGGGCCTGTATGGCGTCGCGGTGGCGGCGGTCTCTATGCTGTCGATGGCCGGGATTGTCGTCGCGATCGATGCGTTCGGGCCGATTACCGATAATGCGGGCGGCATTGCCGAAATGGCGCATTTGGGGAAGGACGTACGGAACATTACCGACCCGCTCGATGCCGTGGGGAATACGACGAAGGCCGTGACGAAAGGCTATGCCATCGGGTCGGCAGGATTGGCGGCTGTGGTCTTGTTCGCAGAATACGCCCGCGCCGTGGCCGGTCCCAATCCCATTGGGGGCGGATTCGACCTGTCCAATCCCTACGTGTTGGTTGGGCTCTTTCTCGGCGGGATGTTGCCGTTTCTCTTCGCGTCCATGTGTATGAAAGCGGTGGGACAGGCAGGCGGGTTGATCGTCGAAGAAGTGCGGCGGCAGTTCCGGACGATTAAGGGCATTATGGAAGGGACGGGCAAGCCTGACTATGCTACCTGTGTCGATATCGTGACGAAGGCGGCTATCCAAAAGATGATGATTCCTGGGCTGATCCCCGTGCTGTCTCCTATTGTGGTCGGGGTGATTCTGGGGCCACAAGCGTTAGGCGGTGTCCTGGTCGGCAGCATCGTGACGGGGCTCTTTGTCGCTATCTCGATGACCAGCGGCGGCGGCGCGTGGGACAATGCGAAGAAGTACATCGAGGAGCAAGGCAAGAAGGGGACCGAGACTCACAAGGCGGCGGTCACCGGCGATACCGTGGGCGATCCCTATAAGGATACGGCGGGGCCTGCGATCAATCCGATGATCAAGGTCATCAATATTGTCGCACTTTTAATTGTTTCGTTGATCGTCTCCTAGGTGTTTGAAGTATTTCGGCGTCGGTCGTGCACTGCTTGACGAGCCTGTGGCCGTGGGGTATGGTAAAGTCAACTGAACGATAGCCTGTCCACTAGGAGGACTCCCCATGGAAAAACAAGAGCGGAGGCCGGAATCTCGAAAGGACACGCAGGCCAAGGAAGAGGTCAAACCGAATCCCAAGGTCACTGAAACCGGAAAAAAACTGAAAGAAGATATCGATAAGCTCGTCGATGAAATCGACGATGTGCTGGAAGAGAATGCCGAAGAATTCGTGAAGAACTATGTGCAAAAAGGCGGGGAGTAGCCCGCTTTTTTTTAACGTTCTTCCGTTCTGTGATCTGTCCCGTCGCTGAAATCTTCTTCTCACCCAACCGTCCATACTCGCTCCGTCTGTTTGACAAAGATATCTTGGCTGACTAGTATTCGCGCAGGGTTGCCCTGTTTTCTTCCATCCGTGTATCTCAAGGAGCGGCATGCTTCCTAAGCAATGGATCTTGCGTCATGTCGATCTGCGAGAACAGATGGCGTTGGCCTCTCTTCTTGCCATTTCCCCCTTGACGGCGTCGGTTCTTCTGGCTCGCGGTATCAGCACCAAAGTAGAGGCGGATCGGTGGCTGAGTCCCCATCAGGGCGCGACGCATGATCCGTTTCTGATCCCTGACATCGAACAAGCCGTCGATCGGTTGCATCGTGCCGTCCAAACCGGGGAGCGGATCTGTTTTTACGGCGACTACGACGTCGACGGCATGTCGGCCACAAGCCTGTATGTGCTCTTTTTCAGCCGCCTCGGCGCGAATGTGAGCTGGTATATTCCCCATCGCTTACGAGAAGGCTATGGGTTGAATGAATCGGCGCTCGCCCGGTTGCATGGCGATGGGGTGACGCTGCTCGTGACCTCGGATTGCGGTACGACGGCGCACCGCGAAGTCGAAGCGGCATGCCGCCTTGGGCTTGACGTTATTATCACCGATCATCACCAAGGTGAAGAACTCTTGCCGCCGGCCTTTGCGGTTATGAACCCCTATCGAAGGGACTCGCGCTATCCGTTTCCCGGGCTGTGCTCAGCGGGCCTAGCCTATAAGGTGGTGCAAGCGTACCAGACGAAATATGGCAGTGGATCGGTCACGCTGGAATCGTTGCTCGATCTCGTGGCGCTGGCTACGGTGGCGGATGTGGTTCCCTTGCAAGATGAGAATCGATATCTTGTGCGCCAAGGGTTGGACCTCATCTCGCGCGGCGTACGACCGGGCATCAATGCGTTGAAATCGGCGGCCGGCGTCGAACGAGTCTGTACCGCCGAAACCATTGCATTCCGCCTAGCGCCTCGGATCAATGCGGCCGGCCGATTGGCCCATGCTGACTTAGGCGTACGGCTCTTGACGACCGAGTCGGAAGAGGAAGCGCAACAGCTAGCCGGACAATTGGAGCAACTCAATCGCGAGCGCCAGGCCATCGAACAGCAGACTGTAGCGGAAGCCCTCGCTGCGGTGGACTCGAAGACGACTTCGGCTGCCCTTGTGGTTGCGTCGCGCAAGTGGCATCTCGGAGTGGTCGGCATTGTGGCGGCCCGGCTTGTGGAACGATATCACCGGCCGGCGGTCGTGATTGCGATCAATGAACAGGGCCTTGGCAAAGGGTCAGCGCGGAGCGTCCCGGGGTTCGATCTCTACCAAGCGCTCTCGGAATGTCGCGATCTTTTGAAAGGCTATGGCGGCCATCCCGCGGCCGCGGGTCTGACGATCGAGGAGTCCCGCCTGCCGGAGTTTGTCGAGCGATTCCAAGACGTCGCTGCGCGGTGGGATGCCCAGCATGGCCGCACTCCCTTGCTTCACGTAGATGCGGAGGTTAAGCTGATGGACGTAGGTCCTCGTGCTGTGCGTGAGTTAGGCCTTCTTCATCCGTTTGGAGCCGGTAATCCTGAGCCGGTCTTTGTTGTCCGCAACCTGACAATGCTCGACGTGCGGGTGGTCGGCGAAGGACATTTAAAACTGGTGGTTCGCCAACCGGGTTCGATGCCGGTTGAAAGCATTGGGTTTCGCTTGGGGGAATTATTGGCGCAACGGGGACTGTCATCGAAGGCTTCGATTGATCTTGCCTGCATACCTGAACTGAATCGGTGGAACGGATTCGATCGTATTCAGCTACGGATCAAGGATCTTCGGGCCTGCCGGCCTTCTTAATATGCCGTACGATACCATCACGGATCTCGATCAGCTCATCAGGCGTCTGCAGAGCTATAATCCCGACGCGGAATCCGATTTCGTCCGGCGCGCGTATGAATTTTCCGCAAAGGCCCATGCCGGGCAGATGCGCCAATCCGGCGAACCGTACCTTCAACACCCTTTGGCCGTCGCCGGATTATTGACGGCGCTGCGGTCCGATGTGACGGCCGTTGTCGCGGGGCTACTGCACGATACGCTGGAAGATACGCTGGCCACACCTGGTGAGTTGGAGCAACTATTCGGGAAGGATGTCGCCCGTCTGGTGGATGGAGTCACGAAAATTGGGAAAATCCAATTTCGGAACTATGAGGAGAAGCAAGCCGAGAACTTTCGCAAGATGGTGCTCTCGATGGCCGATGACATCAGGGTGGTGCTCATCAAACTGGCCGATCGGGTGCATAACATGCGCACGCTGGAGCACTTGCATGAAACCAAGCGGCAGCAGATTGCGCAAGAAACGTTGGAGATCTATGCGCCGTTGGCGAACCGGCTCGGCATCGGCTGGATCAAGAATGAATTGGAAGACCTGTGCCTCAAATATCTGAAGCCGGATGTGTATGCCATGCTCAAGCTTCGCGTCGCCAAGCGCGATGAAGACCGGCAAGCATACATCCAGGAGGTCGCGAACCAAGTACAGGCTGCGCTGGCGGAGAATGGCCTCCCGTGCGAAGTCCAGGGCCGTCCCAAGCATTTGTTCGGCATTTATCAGAAAATGGAGCGCCAGTCGATTTCGTTCGAAGAGGTCTACGATCTCACCGCCATCCGCGTGATTACCGACACGAAGATGAACTGCTATGCGGTCTTGGGGTTGATCCATTCGTTATGGAGACCGGTTCCCGGGCGCTTCAAGGACTACATCGCGATTCCCAAATCCAATCTCTATCAATCGCTCCATACCACGGTCGTCGGCCCCAAAGGCGAGCACGTCGAATTTCAAATTCGCACGGAGGAGATGCACCGCATTGCGGATTACGGGATTGCGGCCCATTGGAAGTACAAGGAGCGCGGCCAGGTCGATGACAAGGACGGCAAGGTGTTCAGTTGGCTCCGCCAGTTCGTCGAATGGCATCAGGATTTGGCCGACAACCGGCAGTTCATGGACACCGTCAAGCTGGACCTGTTCCACGATGTCGTCTACGTGTTCACGCCCAAAGGACTGGTCAAGGAAATGCCGAAGGGGTCTACGCCGGTCGATTTTGCCTATGCCATCCACACCGAAGTCGGGGACCATTGTGTCGGCGCAAAGGTCAACGGCAAGATTGTGCCGCTGAAGCATCAATTGAGCAGCGGGGACGCGGTGGAGATTTTGACTGCCCCGACACAGGTTCCCCATAAGGATTGGCTGAAGTTCGTCCGTACCTCGCGCGCCAAGACGAAGATCAAACATTGGCTCAAGATCGAGGAACAAAAGCGCAGCGTGGAAATCGGTCGCCGCTTGTTGGAACGTGAATTCCGCCGCCACGATCTGCCGCCGGCGCAACTGTTCAAGTCCGACCGGTTATTACTGGTGGCGCGTGACTTGGGATGCGAATCGGCGGATGAACTGGCCGCGGCCGTCGGCTACGGACGATTGCCGACTGCACAGGTCATCAGCCGGTTGATTCCCCGTCCAGGCGGCGACCGCGCGCCTACGGTAGAAGAGACGGCAAAGTCTGGGGTGCCAAAACCGGTTGAAAAGGGAGTCAAGGTAAGTGGTGGCCGAGATCTTTTGATGCAATTATCTCGGTGTTGCAATCCGGTTCCGGGCGATCGAATCGTCGGATACATTACGCGCGGCCGGGGACTGACTATTCACTCCGTCGGGTGCCCGAACCTGGAAGCTTTGGATTATGATAAGGAGCGGTTGGTCGACGTGGAATGGGACACGAGCGCGCCGAGCATTCACGGGGTGAAAGTGTCGGTGCTGGCCGTGGACAAGACAGGGGTGTTGGCCAATGTGTCGGCGTCTATTTCCGAAAGCGAGGCGAACATCAGTCGAGCCGAAATTACCACGCGTGAAGACCAAAAGGCCCAACTTGACTTTGTCATCGAGGTCAACGATACGGCCCATTTGGACCGGGTGTTGAAAGCGATCGAACGAGTGGATGGTGTGATTCGCGCACGGCGGGTGCGCGCGTGGCAAGCCAGATGAGGCAGGCTGCTGAAAACGGCCCCCAGCTTCGTTCTCGGGTCGGCCGAATCCTCACCGTAGCCCAAGGCTACGCCTCCGGTTTGGCCTCGCCTGCGGCCTTGCTGGATGGCCGTTTGGAGCAGCCTGATGTTATCCCCTCATCGGCAAGAAGTATTTTTCGATTGACGATTAACGAAACGTCTTAGGAAGGGGTTTGGAACTTCAAGACGGAGCCGCGTTGGAGTTTCAACGCGTCGGCTACGCCGGCCGCTAGTTCCAAGACGTAGACCGCATGGTCATTGGGCTGATACTGAGGGCATCCGTCGTCGGTGCGCGGGCAGGTGGGGACATTGCGCTCGATGTGGACGATTCGCTTTTTGCCGTCCATCCAGATGATGTCCAATGAGATTCGGGTGTTTTTCATCCAAAACGTCCACAGTTGAGGTTCGGCGAAGGTAAAGAGCATCCCGCGGTCTTTCGCGAGAGAATCCCGATACATTAACCCTTTGGCGCGCTTCTCGGTCGTATCGGCGATCTCCGCCTGTATGGTGGCGCCGTTGGGCGTCGAAATCTGAACAAGCCCGTCTTGTGCAGCCATGGCGAGAGCGTGCGGGCAAAGCGACAAGGTCAGGAGACACATGAAGAGCAGCCTGCATCTCATCGGGAATAACATGGGTCGATCCTAACGGTCATTGATCGAATCGTCAAGCCTCGGAACATCCATGGAACGTGTTTGGACCGCGCACTATGATTCCGATGTACCTCCGACCTTGTCATATCCGGATTTTGTCGTACCGGATCTTCTCATAGCGGCTGCCAAGGACCACCCGTCCCGTCCCGCTCTTCGCTATTACGGCGCCACCGTCTCATATGCAGAACTGGATGGGCTCTCGACTCGATTCGCGCATGCGCTTACGCATGTAAGGGAGGGCGCGAGGGCGGTCGTCGGGGTCATGCTGCCGAATCTTCCCCAAACCGTAATCGCCTATTTCGGCAGCCTGAAGGCCGGTGCTTCGGTCACTCCTATTAATCCCCTTTATGTCGAGCAGGAGATCGCGCACCAAGTAGCGGATGCCGGCTGCGATACCATCATCGCCCTACCCCAATTCTATGCTCGCATTGCGCCATTGGTCGGTCGGACCTGTTTGAAGCGGGTGATTCTCACCGGACCTGAAGAATATCTGCCTTGGTTCAAGCGCCTGCTCTATCCCTGGGTGAAGCGAAAGGAGCGACAACGAGATCGCGTACCAGACTCCGCGGCAACCATTCGTTGGCGTGCACTCATGGAACATGCTTCGGAAAAGCAGACCGTCCATGTCTCTCCGGATGATGTGGCGCTCTTGCAATATACGGGAGGCACGACCGGAATCCCCAAAGGCGTGATGTTGACCCATCGCAACCTCGTCGCCAATACGCTGCAGTGCCGTCATTGGATGCCGTCGCTGCGAAGTGGGGAAGAGAAGTTCCTGGCCGTCCTTCCGTTCTTTCATGTGTATGGGATGAGCGCATGCCAGAATCTTTCCGTCAGCGTGGCGGGCTGCCTCACGCTGCTGCCGCGCTTTCAAGTCAGCGAGGTGTTGAAAACGGTCGAGCAGGACCAGATCACCGTGTTCCCCGGTATTCCGGCCATGTATTCGGCGATCAATAATTATCAGCATTTGGAAGGACATAATCTGCGGTCGATTCGGCTGTGTATCAGCGGCGCCGGGCCTTTGCATCCCGATGTGCAGCGCCGCTTTGAAACGTTGACGGGCGCGCGGTTGGTCGAGGGCTATGGGTTGACTGAAGCCTCGCCGGTGACCCATGTCAATCCGATCCACCCGGTTGAGGCCCAGCGCCGTCGTCGCAGTATCGGACTCCCGCTGGCAGATACCGATGTCGCGATCCGGGACGTTGAAACCGGGCAGCGCGATCTACCAGCCGGGGAGGTCGGGGAACTGGTCATTCGAGGGCCACAAGTTATGCAAGGCTACTGGAATCGACCTGAAGAAACGCAACAGGTACTGCGCGACGGCTGGTTGTACACGGGCGATATGGCGAGGATGGACAGCGACGGCTTTTTTTACATCGAAGATCGTAAGAAGGACATGATTAAATCAGGTGGAGAGAACGTCTATCCGCGCGAAGTGGAAGAAGTCCTGTGCAGACATCCCAAGGTCAAAGAAGCTGTTGTTGTGGGCATTCCGCTGGGACTGCGAGGAGAACTCATCAAAGCCTAT
>JAICXS010000434.1 GCA_025934615.1 Nitrospiraceae bacterium | reverse complement strand
TGTTTCTACCGCCGAACGCCTGTCCTCGTGAAGAAGCCCAATCCCTCCCCCGAGGAGGAGGCCGATGCCATCACCTGTCCCTCCCCGTCGTACATCGACGAGACGCGCAACTTTGGCCGGCACGGCTACCCGGTCGTCGGCATCACCCGCCACGCGGCCCTGGAGTATTGCCGCTGGCTGTCGCTGAAGACCGGCAAGGTCTACCGCCTGCCCACCGAGGCCGAATGGGAATACGCCTGCCGCGCCGGCACCACCACCGCCTACTTCTTCGGGGACGATGCTTCCAAGCTCGGCGATTACGCTTGGTACGAGCAAAACAGTGATTTCAAATATCAGAAGGTTGGCCGCAAGAAACCCAATCCCTGGGGCCTCTATGACATGTACGGCAACGTCGTCGAATGGGTCCTGGACCAGTATGATCCCGATTATTACAAACGATGCGCGGCAACTAGTCCGATTCTTGATCCCTGGAACAAGGCGACCAAGCCGTACCCCCACTCTGTGCGCGGCGGATCCTGGGATGACGAAGCGGCGATGTGTCGCAGCGCAGCCAGGCGCGGCTCGGATCGCTCCTGGAAAATGCAAGACCCGCAACTGCCGAAGAGTATCTGGTACTTTTCCGATGCCCAATGGATCGGCTTCCGGATTGTGCGACCTTTGAAGGTCCCGACCGCCGAGCAGATGCAGAAGTACTGGTCCAGTGGAGTGGAACGCGACTGAATTTCGTCTGCCCAATTTGCGTCCTGTTAGAACAGAACTTGACCGCCATAACCTAAAACAACAAAACCGAGACTGTTATGCTCACTCATTCAAATAACGCATCCGCGGCGGTTTCTCGCCGGCAGTTCATCAAGACTTCCTCGCTCGTTGCCGCTTCGGCAGCCGCGGCAGTCAGCTTCCCTTCGGTCGTCCGCGCCCAGGGCAAGCAACCCATCAATGCGGTCATCATCGGGATCGGCGGCCGTGGCGGCGGCGCAGGCGGGAATTTTCTCGAAGCGGTGAAGAACCTCGGAGTGGAAGGCAAAATTGTTGCCGTCGCCGATCTCTTCCCCGAGCAGGCACTACGCGGCAAAGACAACTTTGGTGTTGCCGATGACAAATGCTTTAGCGGTTTCGATGCCTATCGCAAGGCGTTGGAGGTTCCCGGCGTCAATTACTGCATCCTGGCCACTCCTCCAGGTTTCCGCGCCAGCCATTTCCGCGCTTGCGTCGAGGCCGGCAAGAATGTGTTCATGGAAAAGCCGGTCGCTGTGGACGGCACCGGTTGCCGCCTGATGTATGAGACGGCGGAAATGGCCAAGCAGAAGAACCTGAAAGTCGCCGCTGGAACGCAGCGGCGCCACCAGGCCGGGTACATCGAGACGATCAAACGAATTCAAGGTGGAGAAATCGGCGATGTTGTGACGCTGCGCGCTTATTGGGTGAACGGCGGGCCGATTTGGCATCGCGGCGACAAGGGCGATACCGATTTGGAACGCCAGATTCGCAACTGGTATCATTATATCTGGCTCAGCGGCGATCATATCTGCGAACAGCACGTCCACAACCTCGATGTCTGTAACTGGATCATGCAGGATCATCCGATTCGTTGCTGGGGCCAGGGTGCCCGCCAGCAGTTGGGTGATAAGTCCGGTGAAATTTGGGACAATTTCGCCATCGAGTACGAATACAAAAACGGGGTCCGCCTCTTCAGCTATTGCGGCCAGATTAAGCGCGACTGGTCGTCGGTCAGTGAAGCCGTGCACGGCACCAAAGGCACCTCCGACCCCGGCGGCAACATTCGTCCCCATGGCGGTCAAATGTGGCGCTTCCGCGAAAAAGCGATCGATCCCTATGTCCAGGAACACATGGACCTCATCAATGCCATCCACAATGACGGCAATCTCAATGAGGCCAAACAGGTCACCGATAGCACCCTGACCGCAATTATGGGCCGCGAAGCCGCCTATAGTGGCGCCGGCGTTGAGTGGGACGATATCCTCAACTGCAAGTTCGCCTACGCTCCGGAGCAACTGTTTCAGGATTGCTCCAAGATGACCTTCGGCGAGTTCCGCACTCTTCAGCCCCCGATGCCCAGCATGCACAATATCCTGAAGGATCCGCCGGTGGTTCCGACCAAGGCCTAATCAGGTATTGTAGACTATAGCTGACAGCCCCGCCCATGAAGGCGGGGCTTTTCGCTTGGCACACTGCCCAAAGCCCAAGGGAGTGTCGGCTTGCCAACCGGATCAGAGGCTTGTTTAATTCGTCAATGTTGCAGCAGCAAACCATCAATGGACCCGCCAGCTTTTCTGGCGTTGGTTTGCATAGCGGCAACCGGGTGACCATGACTTTCTTGCCGGCTCCGCCCAATTCCGGCGTACGTTTTCGAAGAGTCGACCTGGAGGGAAAGCCGGAAATCGAAGCGCGAGTCGAGAACGTGGTTGAAACTAATCGTTCGACGACTCTGGCAAAAGGACATACCCGGATTCACACTGTCGAGCACGTCCTGGCAACCTTCGCCGGCTTTGGCATTGATAACGCCATTGTCGAACTCGATGCCAACGAGCCGCCGGTCGGAGATGGCAGCGCCCGCGAGTACTGCAAAATGATTGAAACGACCGGCATCGTGCCGCAGGACGAGCGCCGCGAGATTTACGAGGTCAAAGCTCCCATTGAATTGGAAATGGGCGAAACCACCATGACCTTGTTCCCACACGAAAATTTCAAAATCACCTGCACCAGTTCCGATCGACAGGGCCGATTCACCCAATTCTACAGTACTGAGCTTTCGCCGAAAAATTGGGAAAAGGAACTCTCACAGGCTCGCACCTTTTGTTTTTATGAGGAGATCGAGTTCCTCATCAAAAACGGATTAATCAAGGGCGGGAGTCTCGAAAACGCAGT
>JAICXS010000400.1 GCA_025934615.1 Nitrospiraceae bacterium | reverse complement strand
GCTCGTGACCTGACGCCAGTGTTCGATCTCTTCCCGAGTCGACTGCTGCTCCGTCTCATGAAGGGTCCGCTGTTGATACCAACGGTCGCGTGCAGGCCGGTAAACAAGGAAATACATGGCGCCCGCGCACAGAAGAGAACCCAAAATCATTCCCCACCAAAACATGGATAATTTCCTTTGTCGGCTATTGGATCACGAGATGAGCGCCTTCTGCCGTCGTACCGGGTTTAGAGGACACAATTGATACGGGTGAGATGCTGATTCAGTTCCGGACTCAAGCCGATTACTTCAAACGGCCTCTCGGCATCGCCATGCATACGGGCGGCGAGCAGTAATTGCACGCAGCTCGTATCCATATATTCGACTTGCGTCACATCGACGCGCCAGGGGGGCGGCGTACCAAGAAATTCGATCAAGCGGCGCTGAAGTTCAGCCGCCTCAAAGACGGTTTGCGAGCCTTCAAGTTTAAGACAGTGCCCTTCGGCCTTACGTCGTGCCATCGGTTACCTCCGTCTGGCCTATATCGGACGACACGGAATCTATCTTGAGTCATGGGTCAAGAGTGAGCCGGTGCCTAGTGATTGGAATCCTATAGCGTCGAATGCCATTGAAGCGGAGAGAAAGAATGGAAGAGGGGGTTTCGCAGCAATTATGTATTGGAACGTGCGGCGCCCAAATACATTTCGACATCGATGGTGAGTTCCTTAGAATCCATGACGGCGATGATTTTACGGATCGGCTTCGTCTCCTGCTCCTTAAGATTGATGGGTTTGGGCGGCATCGTGCACAGGTTCGCATCTCTGACGAGAATCACCTTCGGGTTCACGGGCTGGTCCTCATTCAATTGACTGACAATACCGGCCTCGCCCGTATCCAGTAACACGCAGGATCCCACCGGATAGACGCCGACACACTGAATAAACTGCTGCACGAACTTGGAATCGAGATGGCCGTCTCGTCCCAGATTGTACAGATGCTGAAGAACGCGATGGGCCGGCAGGCCCTTGTGATAACAGCGGTCGCTCGTCATCGCATCGTACACATCCACGATGCTTGCGATTAATCCGAACGGCGTCAATTCCGCTCGCTGACGTCCGAAGGGATATCCGGTTCCATCGACGCGCTCATGGTGTTCCAACGCCGGGCGGACGATTTCTTCTTGGAACCCGGTAGTGGCCGAGAGGACTTCCACGCCTCGCAGGGCATGTTGCTTCATAATTTCGAACTCGTGCGGTTCAAAACGACCTGGTTTGTTCAAAATCTCCAACGGAATCTTCGTTTTGCCGATGTCGTGCAATAAGGTTCCTGACCCGAGCAGATGCAGCGTCTGAGGGGACAGGCCAAGTCGCCGTCCGAGCGCTACGGAGAGTACGGAGGTATTGACCGAATGAAAGAAGGTGTATTCGTCGAAACTCTTCAGCCTGGACAAACTGACCAAAGCATCCGCGTTGCGGAGAATGCTATCGACCATGCCGGTGACAAGCTCATTGATGCCATCGCCGTCGATGGCACGGCCGATACGGACATCATTCATGGCCGCTTCGACGACTCCTTTTGCGCTTCGGTAAATATCATGGGCAACCGGTAATTCTTCATCGAATGTCGTCGTTCGATGATCCGGTTGAGATTCCAAGGGCTCATCCGGCACTCGGGCGAGAATGGGAGTGGGATTCTCTCCGGGAGGCGGTACGGCAACGGCCTCCTCGCCCTTTTCCCCCTCGACCTCCACGAAACGCACGCCTACCCTCTTCAATTTGTCGATCTGATTACGCCGTGTGATTCGCACCCGATGCCGCAGAAACGGAGTGGCCAGCCACGACTTGTCCATCCCCACGATGGTCATCCCGATTGTCAATTGATCCAGTGGAATAGTTTTTCGCATCGTACCAATATCGTCGCAGGAAGAATCCCTCCATAGACGACACCGAGTCTTAGGGCGAGGATTCCATACGGACAGCATGAAAGAGATCAGATTAGGTCGTCAGCAGCGTGCCGAGCATGTCGAGCGACCATAGACCTTTATCGGAATCGTCCGGCATGACTTAAACACCTCCGGGCCCGGAGGAGTTCGAATCCGTTAAAGAACGGCGTCGCCTAGTCCGATAACAGTCCTGTAGACGAATGTCTCCATCCAAGGAGCGCGATGCTCAGCTCACAACTTTCCCCGGACGGCACCACCTTAACAATTACGCCTGAAGGCCGCTTCGATTTCAAAATTCACCGGGAGTTTCGTCACGCGTATGCGAACGCAACGGGCGCCAAGCATTATGTCATTAACCTTAGCCGGACCGAGTATCTGGACAGCTCGGCACTGGGTATGCTGCTGCTGTTGCGGGAACATGCCGGCGGCGCTCGGGCCGATATTCGGATCCTGAATTGCAAGCCGGATGTGCACACGATTTTTCAGGTGGCGAATTTTCACAAACTATTTACGCTGACATGAATGTGCTCATCGTCGATGATACGGAGACAAACCGCATGGTGTTGTCCGCCATGCTCCTCCAGGATGGCCACATTGTTTCTGAAGCGTCAAACGGACAGGAAGGCGTTGCGCTCTTCGAACGGGAACAGCCGGACCTCGTCATTATGGATATTATGATGCCGGTCCTGGACGGCTACGAGGCCACGGCCCTCATCAAACAACGCTCCGGCGATCGCTTCACGCCGGTGATCTTTCTGACCGGCATGACCGATGAGGCGGATCTTGCAAAATGCATCGCGCATGGCGGGGACGACTTTCTCACAAAACCGTATAGTCGGGTCCTGTTGCGCGCAAAAATCCAAGCGCTCTCGCGCATCCAAGCGCTTCATGCGCTGGTCACAACCCAAAACGCCGAATTGCTGACCAGCCGCAAAAGGCACGAAGGGGAACAAGAAGTCGCACATGCCATTTTCCAAAAGATTCTCCGTGAAGGATATCTCGCGCATCCGAATCTCACATGGCGACTTTCACCCGCCGAATTATTAAGCGGCGATGTGTTGCTCGCTGCACCGACTCCGCATGGACTGCTCCATGTGATGATCGGGGACTTTACCGGGCACGGGCTCTCGGCTGCGGTTGGCGCCGTGCCCGTCGCCGAAGCCTTTTACAGCATGACACAAAGCGGCTTCG
>JAICXS010000518.1 GCA_025934615.1 Nitrospiraceae bacterium | reverse complement strand
TGGACTCTGCACAAGCGCCGCCGCATCGTGTCATTGCTACGACGGACAGTTCTGATCGCAGTGTGTATGAGGCGTTTGCCCCACGTGTGCAGGAGAGAAAATTCGCCGCCATCCTTTTTCTCATGCCGCCGCTCATGGGCCGGAACGGTATGCTGACGTGGGATGAAGTTCGCGAGCTGGATCGCGCCGGCCTGGGCATCGCCTCCCATACCTTGACGCACCCTTGGTTGCCGGATCTCTCTGAAGAAGAACTATGGTGCGAGCTTTGCGCGTCCAAGCATGTTATCGAGACGCAGATCGGCCATGCAATCATGGCGATCGCCTATCCGTATGGCGCATTCGACGCGTGAGTGAAACGAATAGTTCGGCAATGCGGCTATACCGCTGCCTATTCGACCGCGTCCGGCCGGCGCACCGCCGACGGCGACCCATTCGCGATCAAGCGAGTCGCGGTCACTGAGGCGGTCGTCACCAATCGACTCTTACGATGGCTGGCTCTCTCGGGCTATTGGGTCACGGCGAAGGAGACGCTGTTGGCGTTTGTCCCCGTCGAGATTCCGCGCAAGCCGGATGACTGGTCTTACGAGCAGTGGCGAAAGACTCGAAAGCCGACGTACGGCTGTGATGGATGATGAACACGTGTTCGACGCTCTGCAACGGTAAGGGGCGCCGAAAACGGCGGTTAGGCTGTTCTTGCTTACGCCTGAGTGAACACCCGTACATCGCGTTGTGGGAAGGGAATATCAATGGCGGCGCTTCGGAATCGCTCGATGACGGCTTGATTTAATTCACCTTGCGCAGCGACATAATCCGATACACGCACCCAAGGCTGAATGGAGATTGTGACCGCCGAATCACCTAACTGACTCACCAGCACTGAAGCGGGCGGCTCGTTCAGCACGTGGGGATTTTTTGCCAACAAGTCCTTCACGATCGCGAGCGCCTGATTTAAGTCCGTCGCATAGGACACGCCGACGCTCAAGCCGAGCTGCCGAATGGTGCCGAAGTTGTGGAGGATTTCGCCGACAATTTTCCGATTGGGAATGACGACGCGGGACCGGTCCGGATGCAGCAACGTGGTCGAAAAAATATCGATGGTCACGACATCGCCATGCACGCCAAGCAGCGAGATGTGCTCGCCTACCCGGTACGGTTTCGTAAAAATAATCGATAGGCCCGCCATGACATTGCTCAGGACGCCCTGGAGCGCGAATCCCACGCCTAATCCGGCCACGCCTACTCCAGCGATTAGCGGCGCAATCGGCACGCCGACTTGATCGAGCACGATCATCGCGGTCAGAGCGAGGACCAGGATCTTGACAATCCGCACCAACAACATGCGGACCGGCGGTTCCATCTCCACACGGCTGAGCCGTTGATGGGCGATCGTGCCTACCCATTTGGCAACTAAGATTCCGACGATCAGGATAACCATCGCGCTTAAGGTTTGGAGGCCATAGCGGAAAATGAGATCTGTGCTGACTTCCTTCATGTGCCCTCCCTTATCGAAACAAGTCCTTCAGCGCATCTGTTCCCTTCTTCAGATCCGGCTTCTTGCCTTTCAATAGATCGTCGATTGCGCTTTTGACCTGTTCCTTGGCCTGCTCCTGAACTTTTCCCGTCAAGGCTTTGGTGTCGAGCGCATAAATGGGCGCCTGCGCGGTCCCGGTAATGAGCATCGGCACAGTCATTCGGTTTCCTGTCATAGCGAATCGAAGCGCTGGGGTGGCGGTGACAATCTGCTTGCTGAGCGTTTCCGACACACTGAGTTTTGTGTTGAGATTCAGGGTGTGATCCAGCCCGATCATGCCGGCGCCGCTGGCTTGAAAGTCGTGGCTGTCCATAAGAAAACGTTCGACGTGGATGACGCCTTGCTTGATGCCGAAGTTCCCTTCGATCGTTGAAAACACGGTCGCCCTCGTTGTGTCGAGCGCGATGCCGGCGGCTTTCAGGAGCGATACGGCTTCTTGTAACAGGTTGACGCCTTCAATCGTTCCGTCTTTCACGGCAAACGAGCCGTTTCCTTC
>JAICXS010000383.1 GCA_025934615.1 Nitrospiraceae bacterium | reverse complement strand
TCCAGCGTCACGCGCTTTTAAGCGGTTCCATCGTGAGCCGGCCGTCTTCGGGACCGATACGTGATTGCCCGTTATTCGCCTTGTTCTCATCTCACTGGACGGATAGGATGCCACAAGGCGACGGATCGCCACGCATCCTCGTGAGCCCATATGCATCATTCGACAACCTGTTAGATTATGGCCAAAGCGACGAGTATTGAACAATTCCTAAAACGCGACCTGTGGGTCCTCGATCTGGCCTCGCTGAACCCCGCGAAACGGGCCGGGGTTCAGGTTCTTCGGCTTGCCGTGGCGGCGACGACGGAGTTTCGCCATTGCCTATTGGACGCCAGGGCGGCCGGCTTGGTGTACACGACGCTCCTGTCGCTGGTTCCATTTCTGGCCGTCACGTTCTCCGTCCTCAAAGCCTTCGGCGTCCATCAAATGATCGAGCCGGTGCTGGGCCAAGCCTTGCAACCCCTCGGCGAAAAGGGAGCCGAAATTACGACTCAAGTCATCGGCTTCGTGAATAACGTGCAGGTCGGCGTCCTTGGCGTGGTCGGCATTGCCGGCCTGATCTATACGACCTATTCATTAATCGATAAAGTGGAAGAAACGTTCAATGCCATTTGGCGCGTGCGTCTGGGGCGATCGTGGGGGAGAAAGTTTACGGATTATCTGAGCGTCATCTTAGTGGGGCCCCTTCTCGTGATGACCGCGTTCGGGCTGCTCGCCTCCGTGCAAAGCAATGCCTTGGTGCAGCGCGTGCTCGAGATCCAGCCCTTCGGCTATGTGGCCGTCTGGGCCGCGCAGTTCATGCCGTTCGTCATTCTCTCCGGGCTCTTCAGCTTTCTCTATAAATACGTGCCGAATACGAGCGTGCGCTTCACATCGGCGTTGGTTGGCGGCTTGACCGCCGCGGTCCTGTGGGGCATCGCGGGGGAAGCATTCGCGGTGTTTGTCGTGGAATCCTCGAAATACAGCGCCATCTATTCCGGCTTTGCCATTTTGATACTGTTCCTCTTGTGGCTCTACATTGGATGGGTCATTATTCTCGTCGGGGCTCAAGTGGCCTTTTTTCATCAGCACCCGGCCGCCTACCGCACGCAATTCCTACGGGCGCACGACACCTATGCGTTCCGAGAACGGTTGGCGCTGGTCCTGCTGGTGCACATCACCCGACGCTACCTGGAAGGCGCACCGCCGGCGCAGCCCGCCCAGCTTGCCTCCGAAGTCGATATGCCCGTGTCTGTGGTCGAAGAGCAAGTGGATGAGCTCATCGGGCACGGCTTTCTCTGTCGCATTCTGGACCCCGAAGGGATTGGGTTGGTCAAACCCCCGGACTTGATCCCTGTGATAGATGTCTTACAGGCCATTCGACATGGGGAGCCGGCCGGAACCGGAGTGCGGCATGAAGCCGGGGATGAAGTGGAGCGCGTGCTGGACTGCCGGAATCGAGCCGTCAACGAGGCCCTGGCCGGCGTTACCCTACAATCGCTTGTCCTCAATGCCCCTCACGAATCGCAACGCTCACACGCATCCGCGGCGCAGGCCTCATGAGGGCGGCACGCCGGGGCATACTGGTGCTCGTTCTGAGCATCGTCGTGATGCGGTTATTGTCGTCGGGCGGGACGGTCTCAGCTGAGGACGGGTGTACTGGTCCATACAATCATCAAAGTCCGGGGTCGCCGGAAGCATTGAAAAAGATTCTCGATACGCATGAAGCCTGGATCAAGGCTGGGCGGCCC
Source organism: Nitrospiraceae bacterium (assembly GCA_025934615.1). Classification (GTDB taxonomy): domain Bacteria; phylum Nitrospirota; class Nitrospiria; order Nitrospirales; family Nitrospiraceae; genus JAICXS01. The sequence continues at coordinate 1,527 of JAICXS010000383.1, read as the reverse complement.
AAGGCCGATCAGATCAATCTCTGCGGCATCGTCCTCTCGAAGGTCGATCTGAAAGGGGCCGACTTTCGCGATGCCCTGCTGCGCGATGCGGACTTGTCGGGCAGCAACATGCAAGGTGCGAAGTTCGAACGGGTAGACCTCACCGGCGCCGTACTGAACGGAGCCAATTTTCAAGACGTAGACCTTACCGAGGCCACGCTCATCCACGCGGATCTCACCAAAGCGAATTTCAAAAAAGCCAAGCTGACCGGAGCCGTCTTGACGGATGTCGTGGCGGCGGAGACCGTCTTCACGGAGGCCGATCTCAGAAAGGCGACCCTGAAAGGCGCGGACTTCACCGCCGCCTATCTCGACACGGATTTGGATGGGGTCGTATTCGAAGTGAAGCCCGGCCACTTGCCGAACGTCCCGAGCCTCGCGCTCGCCAACAATCTGTTCAAACTCAAATATGCCGTCTCGCCCCATTCCCTGGTTGAATTACGCGAGGCCTTTCGGAAAGCCGGCATGCGCCGGGAGGAGCGAGAAATCACCTACGCGATCCGGCACGAGGAGCGTCTGCGGTCGAACGTGTTCGAGAGTGTCTTCAACTGGTTTCTCTTCGAGCTGCCGACGGCGTACGGCATGGACCCCGGTCGAGCGTTGATGTTCCTCGCCGCCCTCGTTGGTCTCTTTGCCATTCCCTATACGATCCTGTTGCGACCTTCAAACAGCACGGACGGCCCGCGCCCCTTGTCGTCCGTACTCATCGAAGGAGAGCGGGCTCGGCTCTGCTGGCCGGTGCCCGCCGGGATCTGGGCCGTGCGGCTGGGAGACGGCATCCATAAATGGGGTGACGATCAGCCGGTGCTCCTCACCACGGAGTTCGTCTTCCCGCGAGCACGCCCGATCGATGCGCCGCACGGACGCGCCATGCACTGGGTGCTCGCCTGCATCGCAGGACTATACTTCAGCGCGCTGTCGTCCTTTCAAATGGGCTGGCGAGAACTCAACGTGGGCACGTGGATGACCCGCTTGCAGCCAAGAGAATATACGATCCGCGCGACGGGCTGGGTGCGAACGGTCTCGGGGATTCAATCGCTGATGAGTGTGTATTTGCTCGCGCTGTGGGCGCTGACGTATTTTGGTCGGCCGTTTGAGTAAAGGATCATAGAGGTGTGATCAAAGAGGGTAACAGGATAACCCCGGCCACAAGTTTATAACATTCGCCATTCGTCATGGGTTTCCCAAGGCTCACTGTAAAAACGAGTCTATCAGCCGGCTTAATGCCACAAATGTTCCTCGGGTAGATACCGAGAGCCAAGTCACTTAACTTGGCACGCCACATTGGATCCGTAATGGAGAGAGAATACCGTTGCCCGCTAAGTTTAAATATAGCGCGAGTCTGTCTATTTCCTCTGAAACTGGTCGTGATTTCCCACTGAAGTAAAGTAGGCTCAATGACGGTCAGCGAAGATGTAACAGGTTCTGTAGAGAGTGAATCAATTATTATGCGATCAGACGTATTGCCCAGGAGAACGGGACCTGAAT
>JAICXS010000096.1 GCA_025934615.1 Nitrospiraceae bacterium | reverse complement strand
TGACGTGGGCCGAAGGAAAGAAGTCTAGCTTTCCGGCAGTTGCCGCATGACCGACGACGGCGCCGACCCCGCCCGCCAGGCTGCTGACCACCGAGGCAATGTACAACATACCGCCCATGATCACCGTAATCTGGACGAAATCGAGGATCGCGACAGAGAACATGCCCCCCAATGTCGTATACGTGAGCACAATCGCTGCGCCGGCCACCATGCCGACAGTCTGATTCACTGTTCCGTCCGAGACCACATTAAATATGAGCCCTAAGGCCTTGATTTGTGCGGATACCCACCCAAGGTATGAGGCCACGATGCATAGCGTACATAGGACCTCCACCGAGCGATTGTAGCGTAGGCGGTAGTAGTCGCCGATGGTCAGCAGATTCATGCGATAGAGGCGGCGGGCGAAGAACAGGCCCGCGAGGATCAAGCACAAGCTGGAGCCAAAAGGGTCTGCCACGACCCCGTGCAATCCTTCCTTGACGAACGTCGCAGAAATACCGAACACGGTTTCCGCGCCAAACCAGGTGGCAAACACCGTCGCAGTCACGATTGGCAATGGAAGGCTTCGACCCGCGACAGCAAAATCTTTCGTGTTGTGGACCCGCGTGGCGGCATAGAGGCCGATGGCGACAGAGAGAAGCAAATAGAGAAGGACAAAGCCGAGGATCATTCGGCGGTTACTCGTTTGGATTACAGGACGGATATCGCGCGGGGATTGTAAGATCCTTATTCAGTGGAACCTTATACTACAAACATGCCTGCACAGCAAAATCCAGCGCGGGCCGAGGTCACTACCTAGCCGGATAAATATCCTGTTGCTTGGTTCAATCGAATTGGAGGCGAGAAACTGGAGATGATAGCAACCACCCCCGCATAGCGGTGCCTGACGGTGTGCTGCGGGTGGTAGGGTAATTTATAACGGACTCTTTCAATCTGGAAGATAGGCTGCTGCTGCCCCAACCATTCAATGTGAACGGCAACCTACTTGTCTATCGGTTTTTTTAATGTAGAAGTCCGTTTCCGGATGTAACTGATACGTCTCAACGCGCTGCCTCACTAGGGGAAAGCATACTAACGGCACACTATTTATTTTCCAAACACTCTCGTATCGAGCACCTCTCCGTTTCGTTTCCCTTCCACACTTTCCACATAGGCCAACGCGACTTGTTGAGCAGGCATGCCGCTCGAACTATCCATGCCCAGGGCCTGCAGCGTTTCCTTTACCCAGACCGGACTGACGGCATTCACCCGCAACCCGCGAGGGACTTCGAGCGCCGCAGCCCGGACAAATCCATCGATGCCGGCATTGACTAAACTGATGGCAGCGCTGCCCTTCATCGGTTCTCGGCTTAGCACGCCGCTCGTCACGGTGAACGATCCGTTGTCGTTGAGATAGCGGCATCCCAGACGGATCAGATTCACCTGTCCCATGAGCTTGTTGTTGAGGCTCATGAGGAAGTCTTCGTCCGTCAATTGATCCAGAGGCGCAAACTTCGCCAGGCCTGCGGCCGACACAACTGCATCGACAGGCCCCACAGCCTCATACAACGTTCTAATGGAATCGCGCGAGCTGATATCTACGTGGAAATCACCGCCCTTGTGGCCGACCTCGATGACCTCATGGCGAGCCCTTAGTCTTTCAACGATCGCTCGGCCGATCGTCCCCGTCGCGCCGATGACCATCACGTTCATAATCAAACTCTCCTCATCCGACCGTCACTTCTGTCTACCGCCCATACAGCGCCGTCAGCGATGCCTTTGCCAGCGCATTTTGATTCAGGTAAAAGCCGACCATTGCGCCCGAGGCGTCTTTCTTGAGCGGCAACTGATCGACTTTTAGCGCGTACACCGTGAATATGTATCGATGCGGCTTATCCCCTGCCGGAGGGCACGGTCCGCCGTATCCCGGCTGACCGAAGTCGGTCATGCTTTGGATCGTTCCATCAAGAGCCGCACTGCCATCCGGCTTGCCGGCGTTCTGAGGAAGGGTACGTACGGTCGCTGGAATATTGAACACGATCCAGTGCCACCACCCGCTTCCCGTCGGCGCGTCGGGATCGTACACCGTCACGGCAAAGCTCTTCGTCTCCTTCGGAGCGTGGTCCCAGTGGATTTCCGGAGAAATATTCTTCCCGCTACATCCCATGCCTGAAAATACCTGTTCATTCGAAATCTTTCCTTGTTCTTGTATCGACGGGCTCGTCAGACGAAAATCTGCCGCATAGGCCGGCGACATCGCCAGTATAAAAAGGACCGCGAACATCCATCGAAACATTGGTTGGGCTCCTTTCTGAAAAGGGTGAACCATCATGAATCCCTTACCATACGCCATGGCTACAAGAGAATGAGTCCGTCTGCACCTCGTCACCGTGTCAGACCATGAGCAGTCATAAAAAAGAGGGCACTGACTCGTATGATCGTCTATGAGCTTAGCCGCCTGCATATAAACATAAATGATCGTACTGCCGGCGAACCGAAATCCTCGCCGCCTCAGGTCTCCCGGAGAGGGCATCACTTTAGATGTCGTCGCTGGAACTTGAGACTGACTCTTCCACCGATTAACTTTCGACCGGCCTCCGACAAACCGCCACACGTATCCATCTTCACCTTCCGAGCAGCCTCACAAAGATCACTACTCATGTTCTCAACGGTAGATCATTGTGCCTAGTTACTCCTATCGTGAACAATAATACTTATATGCAATTGTCGGAGAAGGTACGACGTGGTACGACTTGTTGACTGACAATCGCATACGGCCCTTGCATATAAGATGTACTGAGATGACGGCGACAATCAAGGCATTGATGAAGATGACCAAGAGGTGAGGATGTCTTCGGCCGCTGCCGGAAAAACACAATCGGAGAGCAAGGGTTCCCGTCCAGACAAACAAGACACGGGGTGGCGGCTTTTAAAGTTGCGCGATCTGCGCTGGCTATGGATAGGCCAAGCCATTTCGCAGATCGGCGAAGGGTTGAACAAGGTCGCGCTCCTGTATCTTGTCTATAACCTGACCAATTCGACATTGATGACAACGGTGATCGGCGTCCTTCAGACCGTACCGCCGCTCATTTTAGGTCCCGTTCTAGGCGTCTATATCGACCGGTTTCCGAAGAAGTGGCTCATGATGGGGGCCGATACATGCCGTGCGGGACTGGCACTCATCATCCCGCTCCTCTATGCCGCCAACGCCCTGACGTTGCCGCGAGTCTATATCGTCGTCTTCCTCATGGCGGTCGTCGCGACCGTGTTCGGACCCGCGTTATCTTCGACGGTACCGCTCATTGTCGAGCGTGCTCAGCTCACAGCGGCCAATGCCCTCGTGGCAACTACCGCGATGATCGGCATGTTAGTCGGACCGGCTGTGAGCGGGCTCGGAATCGCGACCGTAGGCATGCAGGTGGTGCTCTATGTCAGCAGCGGTACATTTGTGTTATCCGTCCTATCTCTTTCAAGACTCCATTTGAAACAGTCGAGCCCGCAAGAAGCCAAGAATCGAAAAGGCGGAGGTTTTTTGAAAGACTTAAAGGAAGGTCTGCGATTTGTGTTTGTAAAGCACCGTACTGTCGCAGGATTTATCTTAGCCTCATTATGCTACAGCTTGGCATCGAGCGCGTTCGTGTTTCTCCTCCCCGTGTTTGCCGAGAAGGTTTTGCACGTGGGAGCGATGATGCTCGGGTGGCTCTGGTCCGCCTATGGAGCCGGCATGGTTGCGGTATCAATTATGTTGGCGTGCAGCCAACAGCTCCGTGCGGGTACACGGTTGCTCCTCATTACAGGCGCCATGGTCATGGGAGGCGTGGCAAGTTTCGTTCTGGCAGGAACAGCTCAACCCATATTATCCATTGTCCTTGTCGCTCTGATCGGTGCCGGGCTTGCCTCCTTCACTCCCATTGTCTGGGGCATGCTCCAAGAAATGGCGCCTGAGAAGCTGAGAGGCCGGATCTTTTCCATCTTCAATACCGGAGCCATGTCGGCCAGCATGATCGGCATGGTGGCATTTGGATGGACCACCGACCGACTTGGCCCGCAGATCAGCCTGTTCGGCATGGCAGCGGTCTTTTGGCTGACAGCAGCAGCATCACTGGCGCTATGGAAGTTTGCCGATTTGAGTCAGGTGAAATCGGGGGCAGATCAGCAGGGTCAACGCGTGGCCTGCTGAGCGAGTCGTCCCTCGCCTCGTGATGTGGCTAATCTCTTTCCCTACGAGAGCAATCGCGATCTCTGGACGCCTCACTCCAACGGGATGCGACCTTTGTTGTGGGCCAGCCAGGTTTCGAAATTTTGGAGCGCCGGATTGAGAGATCGTGAGACATCGAGTTTGCGCGCTCCGCAAAAAATGGGCTCGAAGTCACGCTTGAACTGAAACATATTGCCCAAATCATCCGCGCCGGGAAATCCGAAGTTGCGATAGGCGTCGGGCGTCACGGCATTGTAGCGCACCTCCCGATCCAGCGCTTTTGTGAGCGCGGCTGCCATCTGGGTGCCCGTCAAATGCTCCCCGGCAATACCAACCGTCCTTCCGAAAAACTCTTTGCCTTTTTTAAAAATCCCCAGCGCACACTTGCCGATATCCTCGGCCGCAATACCTGGAAGCTTCTTGTCTCCCATCGGTAAGGTCAGGGCCAGCTTGCCGTCCTGTCCTTTTTTCGGGCCCATACCGAAATAAATGAAATTGTCCCAATAAAACGAGGTCAACAAAAACGTCGTGGATAACCCCAAATCGTTGAACACACGGTTGGCTTCGCCTTTTGCGTCGAAATGCGGCACCTTATACTTCCCCATGAGCGTGGGCATGCGATTGTCGCTGAGGGGCACCCACTGGCGGGTGTCTTCGAGCGTCGACCAAATGACGTGTTTCATGTCGGCATGCTTGGCCGCTTCCGCCATGCCTTTGGCTTCGGCATATTCTTTCTCCGGTGAGAAGTGCGCCCAAAAAAATGTGACGCAGAAGGCGCCGTAGGCGCCGGCAAAGGCTCGCTTCACACTGTCGACATCGTCGACATCCGCAGCTACCACTTCGGCGCCGAGCGCGGACAACTCTTTAGCCTTGTCCGAGTTCACATCTCGGGTCAAAGCACGAGCCGTAAAGCCGCTGCTCGTCTCGTTCATGATCGCGCGAACCAAGCCGCCTCCCTGCAAGCCCGTCGCTCCGACGACCGCGATGATCTTCTTGTCACCCATGGTCACAATCCCCCATATCCGTGTCTACCGAGGCACATCGATCGATCTCGACGGTCGATATCAGCCGCCATAAGATGCTAGAAGCTACCACATTCGTGCGTCGTGAAACAGCTATGGCGAATATGGAGATCATACCGCACACACTGGTTATTAGCCGCAGGGCAAGGGATAATGAACAGGATCGTATTTCTGTTTCGAATCGTTGGGAGAAAGGACATGGCTATGGCGCAATTTCCCCACGAGCAGAGTGCCGGAGGGGAATATCAGCGACAACAGGACGCATTTAGCGGTTGGGTCACGGAAGATGGACGTCCCGGATATCCGGCAGCCAACGGCCGTTACCATCTCTATGTGTCCTTGGCGTGCCCCTGGGCACACCGAACCATCATTGTTCGAAAACTAAAGAAGTTGGAAGATGCGATCGGAATGACGGTAGTGGACCCCCTTCGCGATGACCGAGGCTGGGCGTTTCGGGATGGACCGGGGCATTCGACCGATCCCATCAATGGATTCAAGTTTCTGAACGAGGCCTACCTGGCCACCGATCCCAACTATCGGCGCCGGGTTACCGTGCCGGTGCTGTGGGATACAGAGACGAAGCGTATCGTCAGTAATTCAGACGACGACATCATGCGGATGTTCAATTGCGAATTCAACCGGTTGACGGAGAGCAGCATCGACTTATACCCGAAAGATCTGCGGAATGAGATCGACACACTCAATCAGTTCGTCTACGAGCACGTCAACAATGGCGTCTATCGAGCCGGATTTGCCACGGCTCAACCAGCTTACGAGCGAGCCTGCCGACGTCTGTTCGACGCGCTCGATCTCTTGGACTCACGGCTCGTGCAGCAGCGTTATCTGTTCGGCTCCCGAATAGTCGAGACCGACTGGCGCTTGTTCGTCACGCTCGTCCGCTTCGACGCCGTCTACCACGGCCACTTCAAATGCAACATCCGCCGCATCGCCGATTATCCAAGTCTGTTCGGTTACCTCAAAGATCTCTACCAATATGACGGCATCGCGGACACTGTGAATTTCGACCACATCAAACGCCACTACTACATGACGCATAATGAAATTAATCCCACCCGCATCGTGCCGCTCGGACCTGAGCAAGACTTAAGCAGTCCCCACAGCCGCGAGCACCTGCGCTAAATGATCACCGCAGAGCTAACCCTGGACGTTGGAATTTGCTGCGTGCCTTCATGACCTTCTTTCTCGTTCCACCAAAGAAACACTTGAACCATGCTCGTAGCTATCATATCTTGGCGCGTCTTGGCTGCGTATCTAGGCAGCTCACCAACCCACTCATGAAAGGATTACCAATGCGGATGGTACTGTCATGGGCCTTAGCCCTGCTCTTTTTCAGCATGTCTGCGGCATTCGCCGCTACACCGGAACCTACCAACGATGATCAGAAAACCCTTTATGCCCTCGGTCAAGCGATCAGTCAATCGCTCGGCAGCTTCAACCTTACTGAAGCTGAACTGGATATGGTGAAAACGGGACTGACGGACGGCGTGTTGAAACGACCGGCCAAAGTGGATATGCAGGCGTTCGGGCCGAAGATTCAGCAGCTTCAGCAGTCGCGGGCAGCGGCCGTCGCGGAAGGTGAAAAAAAAGCAGGGGCGGCGTTTCTCACCAAAGCCGCTGCGGAACTGGGCGCGACGAAGACC
>JAICXS010000140.1 GCA_025934615.1 Nitrospiraceae bacterium | reverse complement strand
GTAGGTCGCCAGTGAGGTGATCAGACCGATATTCGGACCTTCCGGCGTTTCGATCGGACAGATGCGGCTGTAGTGGGACGGATGGACGTCACGCACCTCGAACCCGGCGCGCTCGCGGGTCAAGCCCCCGGGACCCAGCGCCGACAAGCGGCGCTTGTGCGTGATTTCGGCCAAGGGGTTCGTCTGGTCCATGAACTGCGAAAGCTGGCTGCTGCTGAAAAATTCCTTGATCGCCGCTACGACCGGTTTCGCATTGATCAAATCGTGCGGGAGGACCGTTTCCATATCGAGCAGGTTCATGCGCTCCTTGATGCTGCGCTCCATGCGTACCAAACCAAGTCGCACCTGGTTTTCCAACAATTCGCCCACCGAGCGCACTCGTCGATTGCCCAAGTGGTCGATATCATCGATGTCGCCTTTTCCCATCTTGAGGTTGACGAGGTACCGAATGACCTCGACAATATCTTGCGCGGTCAAGGTTCGCTGCTCGAGGGCCAAGTCCAGTCCCAGTTTCTTGTTGAGCTTCAACCGTCCTACGGGAGAAAGATCGTACCGCTTGCCATTGTTAAACAGATTCTCGAAGAGCACTTTGGCCGTTTCGACCGACGGTGTTTCACCCGGCCTGAGACGCTTATAGATTTCGACCATGGCTTCTTCTTTGGATTCGGTCCGCTCCATGTCCAGGGTGTCGAGAATCACAGGCGTCGCCGTCACAGTGTCTAGATAAATCGCCTTGAAGCTGTCGATATTGCTTTCAAGAATTTTATCGAGCACCGCGGGAGTCAGCTTGTGATTTTTGTCCAAAACTTTTTCCTTGGTGACCGGATCCACCAATTCAGTGAGCACGGCGCGGCCGACGAGATCAGCGGCGTTGACCGGAATTTCCTTTACGCCGGCAGCCTTCAAACGGGCAATGGTATTCTTATTCAGCTTCGCACCCTCACGAACAATGGGTTCCTTGCTGCCCTTTTCCGTGATTTCAATCGGACATCGCGCACCGGCATGGATTTCCGGGTCCAGCTTCCGCATCAATTTGCCTTTGACAATACGGATCTCTTCCACTGAGTAATACATCTTCAGTAGATCGTCGCTGGAGTAACCGAACGCTTTGAGCAAAATCGTCGCGGGCATTTTACGGCGGCGATCGATCCGTACATAGAGGATGTCGCGTGCGTCGAATTCAAAATCCAGCCATGAGCCGCGATACGGAATGATACGAGCGGAGTACAAGACCTTGCCGCTCGCATGGGTCTTTCCCTTATCATGCGTAAACGAAGCTCCTGGCGAGCGGTGCAGCTGACTGACGACGACCCGTTCGGTGCCATTGACAATGAAGGTTCCTCGCTCTGTCATCAACGGCAATTCGCCGACATACACTTCCTGCTCGCGCACATCGAGCACCTTTTTCTTCGGTCCCTTGTCTTCTTTATCGAACACGACGAGCCGTACGCGGAGCTTGAGAGGGACTGCGTACGTCATCCCCTGTTCAAGGCATTCGCGGACATCGTATTTCGGCGTGCCTAACGAATAGCTGGAAAACTCCAGCACCGCGGTATTGTTATAGTCGGCGATCGGAAAGACGCTGACCAGCGCAGCCTGAAGCCCCTTGTCCTCGCGTCGGTCGGGATTGGCTTCAAGCTGAAGAAACTGCTCATAGGAGCGTTTCTGAATTCCGATCAAATCGGGGATGTCAATGTTTGCACGGATTTTGGAATAATCTTTCCGCTCGATCAATCCATTGACGGACATCTCCAACATTCCAAGCTCCTCCATCACAGAGAGTGAACGGCCGGCCTATCTCAGTGGCCTACGCCAAGAAAACGATTGCTTCTTACCGCTACGTGATCGTTACTTGATCTCGACCTTCCCGCCGCTTTCCTCCAACTTCTTCTTCATGGTATCGGCCTCTTCCTTTGTCACACCGGTCTTGACCGGCTTCGGAGCGCCTTCCACGAGATCCTTCGCTTCTTTCAGGCCGAGACTCGTCAGCTCTCGAACGACCTTAATCACCTGGATCTTCTTTTCAGCCGCTGCGCTGGCTAGGATCACGTCAAAGGAAGTTTGCTCTTCGGCCGCAGGCGCTGCGGCACCGCCGCCCGCGCCCGGCATCGCCATGGCGACCGGCGCCGCCGCCGTGACACCGAAGCGGGTCTCCAATCCCTTGACCAATTCCGAAAGCTCCAACACGCTCATGCCTTCGATAGCCTTGATAAACTCTTCTTGCGATAATTTACTTTCTGCTGTTGCCATGTCCCCTTCTCCTTTTTTCTTGTCCTGAATTGCAGCCAACACTCCAACGAGTCCCCTCAAGAGTCCGCTCAAGGCGTACACCAGACCGCGGGCCGGTCCCTGCATCGCGGAAAGCAGCATCGAGATCAGTACGGCTTTCGACGGCAGGTTCGCCACAGCGAGAAGCTGCTCAGCCTGCAGCAAATTCCCGTCCAGTACGCCGACGGTAATTTTCATCTTCTCATCGCGCTTTTCCGCCTTGATGAAATCGCGCAAGATTTTTGTGGCCACCGCCGGATCGTCATACCCGATCAGCATCGCTAACGGCCCTTTAAAATGAGGCTTAGCGGGCGCGAGCTGAGTGCCATCGACGGCGCGCGCAGCCAATGTATTTTTCACCACCCTGAATTCAGCTTTGGCACCTCGTAATTGACGTCTCAGTTCGGTGATGTGATTCACTTCAAGCCCGGAGCACTCCGTCATCACAGCCAGCTTCGCTCGTGAAAACTTCTCATTCAGTTCCGCAATCGCGGTGGCCTTCTCTTCCTTTTTCATTCGCCTCTCCGATTCATAATCGTTATTCGTAATCCGTTAACCGACAATCGCGCCGACCCAACCCCTTCGATTAACGTTCACGATTAACGTGTCAGGTCCCACTAGCTCCACTGCTTAGTGATTGCCATGGTATCCAAATGGACACCAGGCCCCATGGTGCTTGAAATAGTGGCGCTCTGCAAATACCGACCCTTTACCGAGGCCGGCCGAGACTTCATCACTGATTCGAGAATGGCATTGGCATTTTCATAGAGATGATCTGCGCCAAAAGAAGCTTTCCCCACCGGCACATGAATAATGCCGGCCTTCTCTACCTTGTATTCCACTCGTCCTTTGCGAATTTCATTGATCGCCTTGCCAACCTCAAACGTGACCGTGCCGGTTTTTGGATTCGGCATGAGGCCCCGCGGGCCGAGGACTTTTCCCAGCTTTCCAACGGCCGCCATCAAGTCCGGCGTCGAGATCGCTTGATCGAAATCCATCCATCCACCCTTGATCTTTTCCATCAGATCATCGGCGCCGACATAATCGGCTCCGGCTGCCCTGGCCTCTTGCTCCTTTTCACCTTTGGCGAACACCAACACACGCACTTTCTTGCCGGTACCGTGCGGAAGCACCGTGGTGCCACGGACCATTTGATCCGCCCTCTTTGGGTCCACCCCCAAGCGAAGCGCCAAATCCACGGATTCATCGAACTTAACATAGGCGGCCTGCTTGACGGTCTCCACGGCTTCCTTCAGCCCATAGAGCTTCGGCTCCACCTTTGCCGCCGCTGCCTCAAACTTCTTTCCCATCTCCCACCCCTTTCCTGCTCAGCCCATTTACGATTCAATCTCAATAGATCTTCTTAATAAAACCTTTTGGCGAGGCAGCCGGATTGAACCTTCCTACTGGGCGCATAGAGCGAGCAGCTTCTGAGCGTGCGCGCTGCGAGCACGGAGGTCAATACGGCGGCCTCCATCATCCCGCCAAAATCATTATTGGATGACGATTCCCATGCTCCGCGCCGTGCCTTCGATAATTCTGATTGCGCCGTCGAGATCCGCCGCATTCAGATCCGTCATTTTTTTTGTGGCAATGTCTTTCAATTGAGCCTTAGTGATTTTCCCCACCTTATCTTTATGCGGGACCCCAGAGCCTTTAATCAGTCCGGCCGCTTTTTTGAGCAGGTCAGATGCGGGAGGGGTTCGGGTAATGAACGTGAATGTCCGATCTTTGTACACGGTAATTACAACCGGAATAATACTGTCCCCATCCTTCTGAGTCCTGGCGTTAAACTGCTTACAGAACTCCATGATGTTCACACCATGCTGACCAAGAGACGGTCCGACCGGAGGAGCAGGGTTTGCTTTGCCCGCGGGGATTTGCAATTTGATTTGACCGGTAATTTCTTTCGCCATTACTGACTCCTTGTATAGCCAAGAAGCTGTCAGCGATCAGTTGTCAGCTCAGACGGAGAAGCTGAATGCCGATGACTGACTGCTTTTCAAATTCTCTCCACTTGCATGAAGCCCAGCTCCACCGGCGTCGACCGGCCGAAAATGCTCACGAGCACTTTGACGCGATTATGGTCGGCATCGACTTCATCCACTAATGCATTGAAACCCAAAAAGGGCCCATCGATAATCCGGATGTTATCCCCTTTCACAAATCGGATTTGCTCTCGAGGGGCTGCCGTTCCGGAATCCACCTGCTTGAGCAATGAATCCGCCTCCTCGCTGGTCAACGGGACCGGCTTGACCCCGCCTCCAACAAACCCGGTGACTTTCGGAGTCTCCTTGATCATCTGAGCCGTCTCGTCGGTCAGCGGTGTCTCCAACTCCACCAGCACGTACCCCGGGAAAAACTTCCGCCTGGATGTCCGGCGCTTTCCGTCCTTAATTTCAATGACGTCTTCCGTCGGAACCAATACTTGCCCAAGTTGCTCGACCAAGCCCATTTGATTAGCGCGTTCCATAATGCTTGACTTCACACGCCCTTCAAACCCGGCATAGGTATGAATCACATACCAGTTTTTCCCCATTCTCCCCTCAATCGCTCGACCATGTAGGTCATCAAATAATCTTGCCGACCAACCAGACAAGAAACGAATCCACCACCGATAGATACAGCGACATGATGATACAAAACACAATCACGACCGTTGTCGATCCAAGCGTCTCGCTTTTCGTGGGGAACGAAATCTTGCGGAACTCCCCCTTCACTTCTTGAATGAATTCAGCCGTCGACTCCCACAGTTTTTTAAACATTCAACGCTCCGTGTGCCAAGAAACTGATTCGTTCAGCATGGCAGGGGCACTAGGAATCGAACCCAGACCTTCGGTTTTGGAGACCGACGTGCTAGCCGTTGAACACCATGCCCCTCCGACAGGTGGCTGAAAAAATCTTCCAGCCGCGTTCGGATCGGAAAAATCCTCAACGTACCCCAGAGGGTACGCCTCCGGCTTTTCCTCACCTCGGGCCTTGCTGGAAAACTTCTTGAGCAATCTGCGCATCGCCGAAAAAGGTGCTACCTTTCTGTCCCATGTAGTTCCGAATTGTCGACGTAGCCGCCGGCCACGCCTCTGGTTCGGAACTCACCTGCGGCCTCGCTGACTACCTTTCTGAGCTGCCCGTCGTGAAGTCCTTCTCATTTCCTGTTGCCAGGGGTTAGCATAAAAATTTCCGAAAGACCAACCTTGCCCCTCGCCCCGTGCCTTACTTACTTCACTTCTTTATGAGACGTGTGCTTTCTGCAAAAACGGCAAAACTTGTTTCGCTCGATACGATCGGGATCGTTCTTCTTATTCTTCATGGTCGAATAATTGCGCTGCTTGCAGACTGAACAGGCCATTGAAAATATTTCACGCATGTGCGCCCCGCCTTCCCTTCTTACGCCACAATTTCGGTGACGATGCCGGAGCCGACGGTCTTGCCGCCTTCCCGCACCGCAAACCGCAGACCTTGATCCATCGCAATCGGCGAGATCAATTCGGCATTGATCGTCACGTTATCCCCCGGCATCACCATCTCCACGCCGGGATTGAGCTGCACGATCCCGGTCACGTCCGT
>JAICXS010000511.1 GCA_025934615.1 Nitrospiraceae bacterium | reverse complement strand
TCGTGATCTTCCCGCCGTTCCTCGATCTAGAGACCGCCGTGACCTCTACCCGCGGAACGAGGATACAGGTTGGCGCACAGAATCTCTTCTGGGAGAAGGAAGGCGCTTTTACCGGTGAAGTCTCCGGCCCGATGATCAAGGCGGCCGGCTGTTCACACGTGATCGTGGGACACAGCGAGCGGCGCCGGTATTTTGGCGAAACAAACGAGAGCGTGTTGAAGAAGACCGTTGCAGCGCTCGGCGCCGGACTCATCCCGATCGTCTGCGTTGGAGAGCGCAAAAAAGGGAACGCGGAAGCGGTGCTGATGGAGCAGTTTCGGGACGCTATTAGGCCGCTTGCGGATGGGCAGTTCGCGAGAATCGTAATCGCCTATGAACCTGTCTGGGCGATCGGCGCCGGCGAGACCGCCGCGCCAGAGACGGCCGCCGATGCTCACCGGTTCATCCGCGCTCAGGCGAAGGACAGTTTTGGAACAGAAGCGGCGAATAGCGTCCGCATCCTTTACGGCGGCAGCGTCAAGCCTGGCAACGCGAAGAGTCTTATGGCGCAACCTGAAATCGACGGATTCCTGGTAGGCGAAGCCAGTCTCGATCCAATCAGCTTCGCATCGATAGTGAATCTTTGAACGTTGAGCCGCAGAAGCCAACGGGATAGGCAGCTTTTTTCATTTCTTTGAGATAAGGATGAGACGCGACAACGCTCGTTGGGCTGGTTCGAAGAATCCTGGGCTTGCTCATGACTCGCCGCATTATGCTTATTTATTGCGTAGGATTCCGTCATTACAAAGCGCGTTTGAATTAATTTGGGTATTGCTCTTCGGATGGAGAATACTTACACCCTCCCGGCTGCCGACTATCACCTGGGAGGTCAACCCAAGGAACAAACCGTTTTCCACGACCCCGACCGCTCGATCCAACTGCTGTTGCAGATGCACTGGATCCTCCATCACACCAAAGGCGCAGTCAAGGATGTAGTGGCCACCATCGCTGATGAATGGCTGGTCATCGGGTCCTAATCGTAGGGTGAGAGCGGCGCCCAGGGTCCGCAAGCTCTTTGCTGTGGCCTGCCAGCCGAATGGCACGACTTCTATGGGAACGGAGGCCCGGATGCCGAGGCGGTCCACGAGCTTGCTATCGTCGACAATGATGATCAGGCGCTCGGCGGCGGTGGCGACGATCTTTTCGCGCAAGAGTGCCCCGCCGTGGCCCTTGATAAGATTAAGAGTTCCAATTTCGACCTCGTCGGCACCGTCGATGGCCACGTCGATGTGATCGTGCACCGCAAGCCGTGGATACTGGAATTCCCTCACTCCGGGCCTGTTGAGCAATCTTCTCCGACGTAGGGATACCAATTACATGAAGACCTTCCGCCACTCGTTGAGCGATGATACTCACGGCGAACGAGGCGGTAGAGCCTGTACCCAAACCTACGATCATTCCATTGCTTATCAAAGTTACCGCGGCTTGTGCAGCAGCTCTTTTCAAGCGATCGAGTTCAGAGGTGGGAGACATCATCGTTGCGTCACCGAGTCGCGGAACGAAGCAGCAGGAGCGGGATCGGCACAAGACTTAACCGTCCTGCATCCGTCTCTCGACTCATTATTTATATTCGCTGGTGCCTGACTTCTGGAAATAGTCCGTTCGTACTCGTAATAGAAACAGCCATCATGCTAGCCAGAGCCCACCATTCTGACCTACCTGCCGCGCACTCGCCAGGCCAGGGAATCTGGTCTGGGTAATTTGCCGAATGAGCGATCCCAGCTGCGTGGAATTTCCGGTGTATCCAAACCACGTCGAGATCGGCGAATTCATATCGCACTATTCCGGTCGGCAAAGTCCGTCTTCACGTGGAGCTTTGCTTCGTTTAATGTCGGTCCAGACCCATTCGCGGACTTCTGGCAGGTCCTCGAAATGCTCGCGCGTGTAGGTGTAGTGTCGGTCCAGCATTTCCTGACACCATTCCATCAGCGGGCCGGCCTGGGGGTAATTGGATCGCCGGAGCGCCTCCATGCACAGGTGAAAGCGGCTCATCTTGTTGAGGACGACCATGTCGAAGGGAGTGGTTGTCGTCCCTTCGTCGATGAATCCGCGCACGTGAAAGCGTC
>JAICXS010000540.1 GCA_025934615.1 Nitrospiraceae bacterium | reverse complement strand
GGTACAACCCACGGCATCAGCGCCTCCCGTTCAAGTTGCCATTGATTACCTGCCGATTCTCTACTCCCCTTCCATCAATGTGACCGCCCCGTTAGTGTTTGTCGGGTACGGCATTTCAGATGCCACCCATGGATGGGATGAGTATGCGGGCATCGACACGCGCAATCGAATTGTCGTCTTTTTACGCGGGAAACCTGAATCGTATACATATCCCATCACGCATGCCGACAAGATTGACGCAGCACGGCAACACGGCGCGGCGGCCTTCCTGACGTTCACCGGTCCGGTCATGAGCCCGTATGAGGCACGTCGCGGCATGAACCACGGACCGCTGGCGTTTTACAATCAGATGGGCCCAGGACTGCCATTGCCTGGGGCTTGGATTCACACGGATCTTGCGGAACGGCTGCTCTCATCCAACTTGTCTCAGATGGGCCGATCGTTGTCCGCTGTTCAGCTACACCTCCAGACGTTGCGGTCCCAATCGTTTGACACCGATACGCAGGTCCGTCTGAAATGGGAGAGTGCTCAAGAAATAGGAACACTGCACAATGTGCTTGGCCTGTTTCCCGGCAGCGACCCTTCATTGTCGGAAGAAACGGTCATCATCGGCGCCCATCGCGATCATTTCGGGCAGCAGGCCGGGCTTGTCTTTCCGGGGGCCGACGATAATGCATCCGGCACAGCCGTCTTATTGGAAGCGGCCCGCGTCTTTGCGGAAGCCGGCTTGAAACCGAAACGCTCGCTACTCTTCGTCTCGTTCAGCGGAGAGGAACAGGGACTCCTCGGATCGCGGCTCTATGTGAGCGGGGCGCCGCGGCCGCTATCCAGCACCGTGGCCATGATTAATATCGATCATGCAGGCGTTGGAAATGGACGACTCACTGTCGGCGTGACAGGACTGGAGAAATCTCAGGCAGCGAACGCCGGCAAGCAGACCGGCTTAATGGACATAGTAGATCTCTTCGGCTTCTTCCCCGGAGGGGACCACGTTCCGTTCAAGGAAGCCGGAGTCCCGACAATCACCGTCGTCAGCGGCGGAGCTCACCCGCATTTTCACCAACCTTCTGATACACCTGATACGATCGATCCAACAATCGTAGAACGGGCTGTCCGCTATGTAATCGCGTTAACCTGGCAGTTGGCAAACTAATACGGCAACTCCTCCTTCGTCAGTGATACCCGATCCACAACGCCGTAAAACCGATGCTTGAATGCGGCGGGCGTTTACGCCTGCGTCCGTTCCAATTCTTGCACCATGTCGCGGATCATATCGAAGCCGGATTGCCAGAACGTTTCTGATCGCATGTCGACGCCGACGTTGGTCAAAATAGCTTCGGGACTTTTCGAACCGCCGGCCGCTAGGAGATCGAGGTACTTGGGAACGAATGCCTCGCCTTGCTGTTTGTAGCGCCTGTAGAGTGCCAGCACGAGCAGATTTCCGAAGCTATAGGCATAGCAATAGAAGGGACTTCCAAAGATGTGCGGGATGGTTAGCCATTCCCATCGGAATTCATCCGGAACTTTGACGGCTTTGCCGAATTGTTGGCGAAGCCCGGTTAAGTAAACGTCCGCTAAGTCTTTCACCGTTCCACCACGAGCCACCACCTGGTGTGCCGACTTCTCAAACAGGATGAAGTAGGCCTGGCGCATGACGGTGGCATAGATATCATCGAGCTGCGCCAATAACAGTCCCTGCTTGACGGCCTTACTCGACTCTTGAGCCATCAACGCCTCGGACAGCAGACGTTCCCCAAATACCGAGGCGGTTTCAGCCAATGGCAAGGTGGAATGAAATGTAAAGATTGAATGGTCCGCCGCCATCATCGCATG